>NZ_QPMO01000005.1:0-107120 GCF_003344575.1 Staphylococcus sp. EZ-P03
GTTAATAGGTTCGGGGTGGAAGCATAGCGATATGTGGAGCTGACGAATACTAATCGATCGAAGACTTAATCAAATTTCAAGTTTTGATTGGTTGAATTGAAATTTACTTACTATCTAGTTTTGAATGTATAATCGTAAGTTATATATTTATGGATGCGATGAGCCGCATTGAGATCTCAGGTTTGAGGTCTTTTTTTATGCCTAAATTCCTGTGTATATCGCATTTAGTCTAGTTGTATTCTATTTCTTGAAGGATAGGCGATAGTAATTAGAACTTTATACATAAAAAGAGAAGCCGTGCATCCTGAGGGAAACACGGCTTGTCTCTGTGGTTTAAATCAATAATGAATACAACATTTTGTTTTCATTAATATAGATATTAGATGGATCGAACTCATGAACCTTTTCTTTAAGGCGAGTCAGATCATCATGATTGTTGAGCTGAATACCGATAATAACTGTACCTGTGTTTTGAGAAGACTTTTTCAAGTACTCAAATTTAGTAATATCATCATTCGGTCCTAATACATCATTTACGAACTCTTTTAACGCACCTGGACGTTGAGGGAAGTTGAAAATGAAGTAATGTTTCATTTCTTCAAAGAGTAAAGAGCGTTCTTCGATTTCTTTCATGCGGTTGATATCATTGTTGCCGCCGCTGATAATACAAACTACTGTTTTACCTTTAATTTGATCACGATATTGTTCTAGAGCGGATACGCTTAAAGCACCTGCAGGTTCTGCGACAATTGCTTGTTTAGAATACATATCTAAAATTGTCGAACAAACCGCACCTTCATCGATTTGAAGATAATCATCAACGACTTTTTTCGCAATTTCAAAAGTAATTTTGCCGACTTGTGCTACAGAAGCACCATCTACAAATTTATCGATTTCAGGCAGTTTCACACGTTTGTTTTCTAATACAACAGAAGTATACATACTTGCGGCACCTTTAGGTTCTACACCTACAATTTTAGTTTGCGGTGATTTTTCTTTGAAGTAGCTGCCTACACCAGAAATCAATCCGCCGCCGCCGATAGCTGAAAATAGATAGTCAACGTGGATATCCTCTTGTTTCGCTTCTTGTAAAATTTCAGTCGCAATTGTACCTTGACCTGCAATTGTATTGACGTTATCAAATGGATCGATAAAGTTCATTGCGTGTTTCTCAGTGTACTCTAAAGCTTCTTTTAAGCAATCATCAAAAGTATCGCCGACTAATACGACTTCTACATTTTCTCCGCCGAAGAATTTAACTTGGTTAATCTTTTGAAGGGGAGTTGTGACTGGCATAAAGATGACTGCTTTCAAGTCTAAACGACGTGCAGTAAATGCGACACCTTGTGCATGGTTGCCTGCACTGGCACATGTAATACCTTTTGCTTTCTCGCTGTCAGATAAGACTTGAATTGCGTTGTAAGCACCTCTCAATTTAAAAGAACGTACCCATTGTAAATCTTCTCGTTTCAAATATACATTACAATCGTATTTTAAAGATAAATAGTGATCCTTTTCTAGAGGTGTTTCTTTTACAATCGGCTGTAATGATAAAAAAGCATCCTCTATATCTTTCGCTGATACAGCAGTTTGTACTGTCATTTCGCTCACTCCTTAATTTTGTTGGAATTTATGTTCATATTGTTCAATTTGGTCTTCATACTCTAATGTAATCGCAATATCGTCTAGTCCTTGAACGAGCTTGTTTTTCCAAGTTGAATCAATATCAAAATGTAATTCTCGATCAGGTGTTTTAATAACCTGATTCGGAAGATCGATTTCAAGTTCTTTATAGTTAGATAAGAACTCGCGATCTTCTTTGTTTAATACTATTGGTAATAAAGCATTTTTAGTTGCGTTCATGTAAAAGATGTCACTGAAACTGCCGGCAATAATAATATTAATACCGTAGTCTTTAAGCGCCCATGCCGCATGTTCACGGCTTGACCCGCATCCGAAGTTATCTCCTGTAATTAAAATGGAAGCACCTTTATATTGAGGTTGGTTCAATTCGAATTCAGGATTATCCGAACCGTCTTCTAAATAACGCCATTCATCAAATGCATAAGGACCGAGTCCTGTTTTTGATACGCCTTTTAAATGTACTTTCGGGATGATTTGATCCGTATCAATATTGTCGTGGAAGAGTAGTGCAGTTTTGCCTTTATATTGAGTAATCGGTTCAATTTTAAGCATGTTCAATCGCCTCCCATTTTCTTACATCTACAAAGCGTCCTTCAATCGCAGCTGCTGCGGCCATTGCAGGTGACACTAAGTGTGTACGTGCACCTTTGCCTTGTCGTCCTTCAAAGTTGCGGTTGCTGGTAGAAGCACAATGTACACCAGCTGGCACTTGGTCAGGGTTCATACCCAAACACATTGAACAGCCAGGTTCACGCCATTCAAAACCAGCATCTTTAAAGATTTTATCAAGACCTAATGCTTCAGCTTGATGTTTAACACTTCTAGAACCCGGTACCACAATCGCTGTGATATTTGGATGTACTTTATGGCCTTTGACAAACTTGCTTGCTTCTTTCAAGTCTGAGAGGCGGGCATTTGTACAAGAACCTAAGAAGACATAGCCTAATTCAATATCTTCTGCTTTCTCTCCAGGTTTAAGGTCCATATAGTGATATGCACGTTCGTCGTTGATATTTTCAATTTCTGGGAATGGGGTATTGAAGCTGACACCCATTTCAGGACTTGTTCCCCAAGTGACTTGAGGTTCAAGGTTTGAAACATCTAATTCAATAACACGATCAAATTGTGCATCTTGATCACTGTAAAGTGTTTTCCAATAATCTGCAGTTGCTTCATCGATATGTGCATAAGGACGGCCTTTCACATATTCAAGTGTAGTTTCATCAGGTTCGACTAAACCGTATTTTGCGCCGGCTTCGATAGCCATGTTGCAAATCGTCATACGCTCGTCCATTGAAAGACTGCGAATCGTTGATCCTGCAAATTCAAGGGCATAACCTGTACCGAAATCAACACCGTATTGGTTGATCAGATAAAGAATAATATCTTTGGCATAAACACCTTTTGGCAATTCGCCGTTAATATCAATCAAAAGATTTTTAGGTTTTGTTTGCCATAGTGTTTGTGTCGCAAATACATGTTCAACTTCACTTGTGCCGATACCAAAAGCAATCGCACCGAAAGCACCATGTGTTGCTGTGTGAGAGTCTCCGCAAACAATGGTTTTACCAGGTTGAGTTAACCCCATCTCTGGTCCGACCATATGTACGATACCTTGTTCTTCAGTACCATTATCAAAGAGCTTAACACCAAATTCAGCACAGTTCTTTTGAAGCGTTTTGATTTGTGTTGCGGCAATTTCATCTTTGATGTTGAAAATATCTTGTGTCGGTACGTTATGATCAATTGTCGCAAATGTTAAATCAGGGCGACGCAGTTTTCTGTGTTGAATTCTTAATCCTTCAAAGGCTTGAGGTGATGTGACTTCATGGATAAGATGCAAGTCAATGTATAATAATTGCGGTTCACCTGCATTTCCTGTGAGTACGTGTCTATTCCATATTTTATCGAACAAAGTTTGACCCATTTCAATCACCATCCTTTAAAGTTGTTGTAAAATTTTATCGAAAATTTCCGAAGTATGTGCATTACCGCCTAAATCAGGTGTTGTAAAACCTGTTTTAAGCAAATCATAAACAATAGATTCTAATTCTTCTGCAGCTTGTACTTCATTAAATGTTTCTCTGCAGCACATAGCAAGAGAAAGAATCATACCTGTAGGGTTTGCTATATCTTTACCAGCAATATCAGGTGCAGAACCATGAATCGGTTCATAAAGTTTTGTACCTTTTTGTCCATAGCTGACAGAAGGGGATACGCCTAAAGATCCTGGAATGACTGAAGCTTCGTCACTTAAAATATCACCAAACAAGTTTTCAGTAACAATGACATCAAACTGTGTTGGGTTAGTAATAAGGTGCATACTGCACGCATCTACAAGTAAGTGCTGAACTTCTACATCAGGGTATGATGCTGCGACTTCATTAATTGTTTTGCGCCATAATTTACTTGAAGCTAATACATTTTCTTTATCAACAGAAGTCAGCTTTTTACGTCTTGATTCTGCAAGCTTGAATGCTGCATGTGCAATACGTTCAATTTCTGCTTTTGAATATGTTAATGAATCAATCGCATGATCATCAGCTAGTGTTTTAGGTTCTCCAAAGTACAATCCGCCTGTTAACTCGCGTACAATCACAAAGTCAGTACCTTTGACTCTTTCTTCTTTTAAAGGAGAGAATTTGCTTGCGCCTTCGACTACAGCAGTAGGGCGGAGGTTCGCAAATAATTCAAGGTTCTTTCTTAAAGCGAGTAAACCAGCTTCAGGACGTTTTGGACTATCATTCCATTTTGGTCCGCCGATTGCGCCTAATAAGATAGCATCAGATGCTTTACAGGCTTCTAGTGTAGATGATGGAAGCGGGTCGCTATAGTTATCTATAGCGGCCCCTCCAAAATCATAGGTTTCTAATTCATAATCAATGTTATATTTTCTGCTTAATTTCTCTAATATTTTTAAAGTACCTTCTAGTATTTCGGGTCCGATTCCATCGCCTGGAAGGGCAGTGATTTTATAACTCATGCATTCACCCCATCATTCGCTGTTTGTTCAGCAATATGATTAGAATATGCTTCAACATAAGCTTTGCATGAAGCAAGCAATACGTCATGATCAATACCGATACCATAATAAGAACGGCCATGAATACTGATTTCAACATTAACTTGAGCTTGTGCATCAGATCCTTCAGTAATAGAAGTGATTTGATAGTTTAAAAGTTCTGACTTAGCATCAAAGATTAAATCAACTGCATTGTAAACAGCTAGGATAGAACCAGTGCCTGTTGCGGCAGATTGATATTCTTTACCGTTTTGGTCACGAAGTTGAACGACTGCGCTTTGAACACCTTCAGCAACAAATTGAAGCTGTAAGTTTTCAACGTGATAAGCAGCATTTGTTTCGTGAGAATGACCTTGAACAAGGGCATGCACATCATAATCAGAAACATTTTTCTTTTTATCAGCAATCGATTTAAATTGTTTGAACAATTCAACTTGTTTTTCTGGACTGATTTCGTATCCAAGTTGTTTTAATTTTTCCGCAAAAGCATGTTTGCCTGACAATTTGCCAAGTGGCAATTCTGAAGTTTTGATACCGACTAATTGCGGAGTCATGATTTCATATGTTTCACGATGTTTTAAGAAACCATCTTGGTGAATACCAGATTCATGACTGAACGCGTTTTGACCGATAACCGCTTTATTTCGAGGTACAGGAATACCTGCAAAGCGAGCAATCAAATCTGAAGTTTCTTTTGTACGTCCAAGATCAAGGTTAGATTCAATACCATAATGATCTTTACGGACATATAAGCCTAAAGCAACTTCTTCAAGTGCTGTGTTGCCGGCACGTTCGCCGATACCGTTAATACAGCCTTCGATACGTTTTGCACCATTTTCAATGGCAGCCATACTGTTCGCAACAGCTAGACCTAAGTCATCATGACAGTGTGCACTGTAAATGATTTCTTTGTCAGATTTCACATTTTCAAGCAATACTTTAAAGATATTTCCAAATTCAGCAGGGTAGCTATAACCTACAGTATCAGGAATGTTGATTATTGTTGCACCTGCATCTACAGCTGTTTGGACACTTTTAATTAGGAAGTCTAAATCTGTTCGTGTCGCATCTTCGGGTGAGAATTGTACAACATCGAATAAAGATTTGCCGTAAGCAACGTTTTCAGTGATTTGCTCCAGCACTTCTTCTTGAGTCATTTTCAATTTATACTCTAAGTGGATAGGGCTAGTAGCGATAAATACGTGTAATTGCGGATATTTTGCATCTTTAGTAGCTTCGTATACAGCATCGATATCTGATTTTTTACATCTTGCTAAACCAACTACTGCTGTTTTTGTTAAGGCTCTTGAAATTGCCTGTACTGAATCAAAGCTGCCTTGACTAGATGCTGGGAATCCTGCCTCAATTACATCAACTCCCCATTTTTCTAGCTGCTTTGCAATGGTCAATCTTTCATCAAAAGAAAAACTGACGCCTGGAGTTTGTTCACCGTCTCTAAGTGTTGTATCGAAAATTTGAATATGACTCATTTTAATCAACCTCCTGATTGTGTATTATTCTTCAATAGTTTTATTTTCAACGAAAGGCATCATTTCGCGAAGTTTTTTACCAACGCCTTGGATTTGATGACCTTGAGCTTCTTTACGAAGTTTGTAGAATTCTTTGAATCCATTTTCATTGTCTTTGATGAAGTTATTAGCGAATGTACCGTTTTGGATGTCAGTTAATACAGCTTTCATGTTTTCTTTAACGTCTGGAGTGATAACACGTGGACCAGATACATAGTCACCATATTCTGCAGTGTTTGAAATTGAATAACGCATAGTTTCCATACCGCCTTCGTACATTAAGTCAGCGATCAATTTCATTTCATGTAATACTTCGAAGTAAGCAAGTTCTGGTTGGTAGCCAGCTTCTACTAATGTTTCGAAACCGCTTTGGATTAAACGAGTTACACCACCGCAAAGTACTGCTTGTTCACCGAATAAGTCAGTTTCAGTTTCTTCTTTGAATGTAGTTTCGATTACACCAGCTTTAGTAGCGCCGATACCTTTTGCATAGCTTAATGCGATATCAAAAGCATTGCCAGTTGCATCTTGGCCTACACCGAATAATGCAGGAACTGAGCTGCCTTCTACGAAAGTACGTCTTACAAGGTGTCCTGGACCTTTAGGAGCTACTAAGAATACATCAACATCTTTAGGTGGTTTGATTACATCGAAGTGGATGTTGAAACCATGTGCAAATGCTAATGCGTTGCCTGCTTCTAAGTTAGGAGCGATTTCTTCTTCGTATACTTTACCTTGGATTTCGTCTGGTAATAATACCATTACTACGTCTGCTTGTTTCACAGCTTCTCCAACTGGATAAACATCGAAACCATCTTTTTTAGCTCTGTCGAAAGAATGTCCTGGGCGGATACCGATTACAACGTCATAGCCATTGTCTTTAAGGTTTTTAGCGTGTGCGTGACCTTGTGAACCATAGCCTAATACCGCGATTTTTTTACCTGCTAATGCGTCTTTTTTTACTGATTCGTCATAATAAACTGTTGTCATGATAAATTCCTCCAAATTTTTGTTTTATTTTAAATTCACAAATTTGCGAAAATTAAAATTATAATAATGCTGCTGTTCCTGTTCTTGAAACTTGATCAATCTGTTGTGATGATAGTTGTTCTAAAAATGCATCTAAAGCTTGTTGTGAACCAGAAGCTTGTAAATACGTATAACCATCTTCTTCATTCAAAACTGAAACTAGCGCATCACTGCGATTGATAATATTTTCTAACACTTTTTGATCTACAGGTGTTGCTACTTTTACTAATAAAAGTTCTACATTGTAAAGACTTGATGTAGTGATATCCTCTACAGATAATACATTGATTTGTTTTTCTAAATGGCGGATGAGTGATTGTGTTTCTGACTCATCATCGATTTCTGCCACAAAAGTCAAATCCGAAATGCCAGGCTTGATACTTGGTGTTACGCATAGAGTAACGATATTGAATTGACGGCGTAAAAATGTGCTTGTCAATCTGTTCAATGTACCCGATTTATCGATTACTTGAGTTTTGAATGTATGTCTCATAGTACACCCTCCATTTCGTTATTGGCTTTACCGCTTGGAATCATTGGTAATACATGTTCTTTAGGTGAGATTCTTACTTCAATCAATGCAGGACCTTTATGTGCAAATGCTTCATCTAATTGTGATTCCAATTGTTTCGGATCATCGATTAAGAATGCTTTCACACCATAAGCTTCTGACAATTGCTGGAAGTCAGGTTGTCCATTGAATACTGAATGAGAGAAACGTTGGTTAAAGAACTTGTCTTGCCATTGTTTTACCATTCCAAGTGTTCCGTTATTGATAAGGACAATTTTAATATCTAACCCATATTCATTTAAGATAGCCATTTCTTGGTTGGTCATTTGGAAGCCGCCGTCGCCTACAAAACAAACTACTGTTTTATCAGGTGCAGCAAGTTTTGCTCCGATAGCAGAAGGGATACCAAAGCCCATTGTTCCTAAACCGCCGCTTGTCACAAATTGATTATGATGTTTAAATGGATAGAATTGTGCTGCCCACATTTGATGTTGACCAACATCTGTTGTAACGACTGCTTCGCCATTTGTGATTTTGCCGATATATTCGATAGCTTGTTGCGGTTTGATGAATAAATCAGCGTCTTCATCTGTATAAGCGAAAGGATGCTCTGTATTATTATTTACACATTCATCCACCCAATATTGATGGTCGTCGAAATGCTTTGTTTCTTGAAGCAATGCTTCTAATAATAATTTGCAATCTGCTACAACACCTAAGTCAGTTTTGATGATCTTATCGATTTCAGAAGCGTCGATATCTACATGAACAACTTTAGCGTTTTTGGCAAATTCTTTAGGGTTGCTTGCAAGACGGTCATCGAAGCGGCTGCCTAAGTTGATCAGCAAGTCGCAATCAGATAATGCCATGTTGCTCGCATAAGAACCGTGCATACCGCCCATGCCTAAGAATAGGGGATTGCTGTATGGAATAGTGCCTAAACCGTGTAATGTTGTTACTACTGGGATTTGATGACGTTCTGCAAATTCAGTCATTAATGGACCAGATTGAGAATGTCTGACACCAGCACCTGCTAAGATAACGGGTTTCTTCGCTGATTTTAACCAATCAAGAATCGTCAATACATCTTTAGGATTCGGTGCATCTGCTAAACGATAACCTGGTAAATCAAGTTCCTCGCAAACATCTGCTTCTGTTTTCAAGATACCTACATCTTTAGGGAAGTCGATAACAACTGGACCTTTGCGTCCTGTATTTGCGATGTGGAAAGCTTGATGAACGACTTCAGGGATTTCATCCGGATGTTTAACTTGGAAGTTGTGCTTTGTGATCGGTGTTGTCATTGACAGCAAGTCAGCTTCTTGGAAAGCATCTTTACCGATACCTGGTGTTGCAACTTGTCCTGTAAACACAACTAACGGTAGTGAGTCACTGTAAGCATCCGCGATACCAGTGATAACATTTGTTGCGCCTGGACCGCTGGTAACAACGACTACGCCAGGTTTGCCAGAAATTCTGGCATAACCTTCCGCAGCGTGTACTGCACCTTGTTCATGTCTTGCTAAGATATGTCTGATTTTTCCATCATAGAAAGTATCATATAACGGTAAAACTGCGCCGCCTGGATAACCGAAGATTTGTTCAGTACCTTCTTTTAATAGTGCTTCAACGAGCAGTTCTGAACCGCTTCTCTCTGTTGACTTGGCTGTTTCATTTTTTCGTTCTGCTTGTGTGCCGGGTGCTTCATTTTGATTCTTTGTCATTTGTGGGTTAGACATAAAGCATCACTCCTCATCGATTAGATATTCTGGAACTCTCATTACGCCGCCTGTGTTTGCACTTGTAACGAGTGCTGTGTAACGTGCAAGATATCCAGATTTTACTTTTGCTTTGAATGGTTTAAGTTCTGATTTTCGTTTGTCTAATTCTTCACTTGAAACTTCAACATCTAATGTTCTGTTTGTTAAATCGATTGTGATTTCATCGCCGTCGTTGATTAATCCGATCGGACCGCCTGATGCTGCTTCAGGTGAAATATGTCCGACAGCGATACCTCTTGTGGCACCTGAGAATCTTCCATCAGTGATTAAGGCAACATCTTTGCCTAATCCGCGTCCTACGATTGAAGAAGTAGGGGCCAGCATCTCTGGCATTCCTGGTCCGCCTTTAGGACCTTCGTAACGGATAACAACCACATGTCCTTCGCGAACTGTATGGTTATCAATAGCTTCAACAGCTTCATCATGTGAATCGAAGCAAATCGCTTTTCCTTTGAAGACTTTGATTTCAGGGTCTACACCGCCGACTTTGATAACTGCACCGTTAGGAGCCAAGTTGCCGTATAAGATAGATAGACCGCCTTCTTTATCATAGGGTTCTTCCAATGTATGGATAACATCAGTATTTTTGATTTCTTTGCCTTCATTATTTTCACGAAGTGTTTTGCCTGTAGCAGTGATTCTATCCGGATGCAATGTTCCTTCTTTTTTCATTAATTCGTTGATAATCGCTGGAACACCGCCGGCTTCATGAACGTCATGCATAGAATATGAAGAACTTGGTGCGATTTTAGATAAATAAGGTGTACGTTTCGCGATTTCATTGATGCGGCTTAAATCATAGTCAATGCCGGCTTCATTCGCAATCGCAAGTGTATGAAGTACTGTATTTGTAGAACCGCCCATCGCCATATCTAATGCGAATGCATCATCTAATGCTTCTCTAGTAACGATGTCGCGCGGTTTTAAATCGTTTTTGATATTGTCTACTAATTTGAAGGCTGCTTCGCGAATCATTTCACGACGTTGGTCTGAAACAGCTAAAGCAGTACCGTTATATGGAAGGGCTAGTCCTAAAACTTCCATTAAACAGTTCATTGAGTTGGCAGTGAACATGCCTGCGCAAGAACCGCAAGTAGGGCATGCATTTTGTTCCATATCCAAGAAATCTTCCTTACTCATTGAACCGCCTTTAAATGCGCCGACAGCTTCGAACATTGAAGATAATGTTAAAGCTTTGCCTGTTGATGATAATCCGGCTTTCATCGGTCCGCCTGAACAGAAGATTGCAGGTACGTTGGTTCTGACTGCTGCCATCAACATTCCTGGTGTGATCTTGTCGCAGTTAGGAATGTAGAATACACCATCGAACCAATGGGCATTGATTACTGTTTCTGCCGCATCTGCAATGATTTCACGTGATGGTAATGAATAACGCATTCCTATATGTCCCATAGCGATACCATCATCGACGCCGATTGTATTGAATTCAAATGGAATAGCGCCAGCTTCTCTGATTGCTTCTTTAGCGATGTCTGCAAGTTCTCTAAGGTGTACGTGTCCTGGAACGATATCAATGTAAGAGTTGCAAATTGCTACGAACGGTTTGTTCATATCTCTTGGGTCTTTGATTTGTCCTGTGGCATGAAGTAAACTTCTGGCTGGAGCTTGTTGGTCTCCTTTTTTGATAGTGTCGCTTCTCAATATAATTCCTCCCGTATATTCAAATAAAAAAACGTCCCAATAATATTGGGACGTCAATGAAGTCCCATTCAATCGGAAATAGGACTTAAACATTTAGTAGTTTCAATTACTAAAGTTCGAGTCCTAGCAAATTAATAAAATGACTAAAATATTTGTTGTTGTCGGTAGTGTATTCGTATGTGTTCTGTTAGTCATTTCAATTTGCTCCTTTCGAATGGTTTTATGAATAAATTTGAATTGTCTAAAAATTTGATAAACTTAATTTACTACATGGGGAGGGCAATGTCAACAGATTTCAGAAAATTATCTAAATTAATTTTTGAAAAGGTTTTCTTTAATTACATATTTCAATTTTCATGCAATCAGTCATTTGATGCTGAAGGTATTGCTTAGCATGTTACAATATAGAAGACGAATTTTCTGCAGCATGCAGAAACATAAATAGGAGATTTGAAAATGATAAAAATCAACAACATTGATCAAATGAATCAATTTGCTGAAATTCTGACTAAGCATTTACAACCCAAAGATTTAATTCTATTAGATGGAAATTTAGGTGCAGGGAAGACAACATTAAGTCAATTTATCGGAAAGCACTTAGGTGTAAAACGTACGATTAATTCACCGACCTTCAATATTATTAAATCCTATAAAGGAACAAACATGAAGTTTCATCATATGGATTGCTATCGTTTAGAAGATTCAGAAGAAGATTTAGGATTCGATGAATATTTTGAAGACAATGCTGTCATCGTCATCGAATGGAGCGAATTTATTAAAGACTTGCTGCCGAATGCATTCTTGCGTATTCAAATCACAGCTCAAGATGCGCAGACAAGAACACTTAAAATAGAAGCAAGCGGACAACATTATGAAGCATTAAAGGAGGAAGTCGAACGTGAACTATCTGCTGCTGGATACATCCAATAAGCCTATGTCGCTTGCAATTATGCAAGATGAGACAGTTTTAGTTGAACATACTACGAATATTAAACGCAATCACTCTGTGCAGTTGATGCCTGCGATTCAAACAATTATTTCTGAAGCAGGTATGACAAAACAGGATATTGATGCCATTGTTGCCGCAAAAGGACCGGGTTCTTATACAGGTTTAAGAATCGGTGTAACGATTGCTAAAACATTAGCGTATGCACTGAACACGCAATTGTATGGTGTGTCATCTCTTGCTGCTTTAGCTGCGACAATACCAAATATTCATGCAAATCAACTGATTGTTCCAGTGTTTGATGCGAGAAGAGAAGCGGTTTATACCGGCGTCTATCGTTATGAGCAAGGCAAACTTGTCACTATGCTGGAAGATCAATATATGACAATTTCTGAACTTAACAACTATCTTGAACAAAATGCATTGCCTTATGTATTTGTCGGATATGATTTAGAAAACATCCAAGACCTGCTCCACGGGAATATCTTGCATCAACTTCCAAAAGCCAGTGCTATGCATGCATTAATCGAAAATCCTGAAGACATTCATACATTCAAACCAGACTATCTGAAATTATCCGAGGCAGAACGCAATTGGTTAAAAACACAACAGGATTAGACAATTTAAATATACGATTAATGACTTTGGAAGATGTACCGCAAGTATTTGATTTAGAACGTATGTGCTTTAATAACAGCTCTTGGACGATTGATGCGTTTTATCATGAAGTAGAGAAAAATAAATTTGCACGCTACTTTGTGATGGAATACAACCAAGAAATCATCGGCTATATCGGGATGTGGGTTGTGATTGATCAAGCGCAAATCACAACGGTAGCCATTACTGAAACGATGCGCGGTTACGGTTTAGGAAAATTGATTATCGAATATGCAATGAGCTATGCAAGACAAACATGTGATGTAATGAGTTTAGAAGTACGTATTGAAAATCGTCCGGCACGCCACGTTTATGAAGCTTTAGGTTTTAATTATGGCGGCAAACGCAAAAATTATTATGGAGAGGGTGAGGACGCACTCGTAATGTGGGTGGATTTATAATGGAAAAAGATACATTAATTTTAGCAATAGAATCAAGCTGTGACGAAACTAGTGCTAGTGTGATAAAAAATGGTAAAGAAATTTTAAGCAACGCAGTATTAAGCCAAATCGAAAGCCATAAACGTTTCGGCGGTGTAGTACCTGAAGTCGCAAGCAGACATCATGTCGAAGGCATCACAGGTACAATTGATGAAGCGTTAGAAACAGCACAAACAAATATGAAGGATATAGATGCTGTAGCTGTAACAGAAGGACCAGGACTTATCGGTGCATTATTAATCGGCATCAACGCCGCAAAGGCTTTAGCTTTTGCTTATGATAAGCCTTTAATCCCAGTGCATCACATTGCAGGTCATATCTATGCGAATAATTTAGAAGAACCTTTTGCGTTTCCTCTAATGGCTTTAATTGTATCAGGCGGTCATACGGAACTGGTATATATGAAAGATCATTTGAACTTTGAAGTTATCGGAGAAACTAGAGATGATGCAGTGGGTGAAGCTTATGATAAAGTTGCACGTACGATTGGTCTGCCTTATCCTGGCGGACCAAAGGTAGATCAATTAGCAGCAAAAGGCAAAGATGTATATGACTTTCCGCGTGTATGGTTAGAACCAGACAGTTTTGATTTCAGTTTCAGCGGACTTAAAAGTGCAGTCATTAATAAGCTGCATAATCTAAAACAAAAGAATGAAACAATTGTCCCTGAAGATGTCGCAGCAAGCTTCCAAAACAGTGTCGTTGAAGTGTTGGTTGGAAAAGCAATCAAAGCGTGCGAAGCATACGAAGTTAATCAATTGATTGTCGCTGGCGGCGTTGCAAGCAACAAAGGATTGCGACAAGCTTTGAAAACAGCATGTGCAGAACATGACATTAAGCTTTCGATTCCTAACCCTAAACTTTGTACAGATAATGCGGCTATGATCGGTGCAGCAGGCTACTATATGTATGAAGCAGGGATGAAAGCTGGTTTAGATTTAAATGGTAAAAGCAGTATAGATATTGAAGAATTTTCAGTAGAATAACAAAGAAGTGTCTTGAATCGTTTCTATTCAAGGCACTTTTTTTATACCATGACATAGTAATATTACAAGATAATGAACTTAAAAAACGCTTTACAAAGTTAATGGTTTGTCAATAGCGAACGTGCGTACTTATCAACAGAAAGTGAATAACTTGTGGATAATTGTGTGTAATTATGTGAATAACTGTGGATTACGGTGTGAATTGTTGAGAAATCAGTGTCTTTTTACTTGTGGATAAAGTGGATAACTCTGTGGATAGTTGGTGTAATAGGGTTTCAGATGTGCATAATTTTGTTAAGGAATTGTAATAAAAGAGGCGCAAAAATGAGTATTCATTTCTGCACCTCTTAAACTATTATTGCTTATATCATTTTTTCTTGTAATTCTTCCCATTTCAACATCACTTGTTCGAGTTGCTGTTCGATTGTATCTTTTTCTTCAGCTAATTGTGCTGCTTTTTCTGGATCGTTAAAGACTTCAGGCTGTGTTAAAGCAGTATCGATTGCTTCTATTTGCTGTTCGAAGGATTCAATCTCTGATTCGCAGCTTTCAATTTGACGTTCCAATTGGCGCAATTCTCTTCTTTGCGCTTTTTGGTCTTCATATGAATGGTTAGTTTCGTCTTTGGCTGTTTCGACAGCTTGTTCAGCTTCTTGTTTGGCCAAAATTGCAGCTTGTTCTTCTGTTTTATCTAAGTAGTATTGATAGTCGCCGGCATAAACTGTACCGCCATCAGGCTGCATATCAAAGATTTTATTCGCAAGCTGGTTAATAAAGTAGCGATCGTGCGAAACGAAGATTAATGTCCCCTCAAAGTTTTGCAGCGCTTGTTCAAGCATTTCTTTAGAATCAATATCTAAGTGGTTGGTCGGTTCATCTAATATTAAAACGTTGTTGCGTTCTAACATTAATAACGCCAGCTGCAAACGTGCTTTTTCTCCGCCGGATAAGTCATTGATAATTTTTTTAACATCTTCTTGTACGAATAAGAAACGGCCTAATACCGCACGTACATCTTTTTCAGGCATCGTAGGATATTGATCCCATACATAATCTAGAATCGTTTTGTTAGATTTGAACTCTGCTTGCTTTTGATCGTAGTAACCGACACGCAAGTTTGCACCATGGGTAATCTCTCCGCCGAGTTTTGGGAGTCTGTCCGCAACAGTTTTGATAAAGGTAGATTTGCCGATACCGTTCGGTCCGATAACACCGATATGATTGCCTTTTGTGACTTCCATCGTAATAGGGGCAATGACTGGTTCTGTATAACCGATTTCTAAATTGCGGATATGGTAAACGTCATTGCCTGTATTGCGGTCGAAATCAAATTGGATGTTAGCACTGCGTGCATCGAGCATAGGTTTATCGATACGTTCGATTTTTTCTAGTACTTTTCTGCGGCTTTTAGCCATGCCGCTCGTTGAAGCACGAGTGATATTTTTTTCTACAAATGTTTCTAAGCGCTTGATTTCGGCTTGTTGACGTTCATATTCTTGCATACGTTTTTGATAGTACTGATCGCGTTGTGTGATAAATTTACTGTAATTGCCTACATAGTGCTGAACAACACCTAGAGCCACGTCATAAATCTGATTGACAGTTTTGTCTAAGAAGAAGCGGTCGTGACTGATAATCACAATAGCGCCTTTAAAGAAGTTCAAATAATCCTCAAGCCATTGCGTGGTTTCCATATCTAAATGGTTGGTAGGTTCGTCAAGCAGTAATAAGTCCGGTTCGCTGAGCAGCATTTGTGCAAGTGAAAGACGTGTTTTTTGTCCGCCGCTGAAGTCGTTTACAGGACGGTGAAAGTCTTCTTCATTAAAATTCAGACCATGCAGAACCGTTTTGATTTTACTTTCAAATTGATATCCCTCTAAGCGTTCAAATTGGTTGGATAACGACTCATATTTGGCCATATGTTCTTTAAATGTGTCGGTTTCGTATTCGTCCGCATGCTCAGCAAGCCATGTTGTTTCTGCTTGCATCGCTTGTTCCATTTGTTTTAAATGAGCGAAAGGTTTAGACATTTCTTCCCACACTGAGTGGTGGGTATCAAGTGTCATTTGTTGTGTTAAATAACCGACTTTCAAATTTTTGATTTTTGATACATTGCCGCTGTCGTAGCCGTCGACACCTGCAATGATTTTCATTAATGTAGATTTGCCGGCACCGTTTCTGCCGACAATTCCGATTTTTTCATGACTCTTTACTTCAAAGTGGACATCGCTAAAGATTTCTTCACCATCGAAGGATTTTGAGACATTGTTGAGTTGCAGTAATATCATTCTTTTGTTTACGAGATGAATCTAATTAATATCTCGTAGTCCTCCTTCCTAAAAAGCGTCGCTTAGTTACTATTATAAGCGCTATCGGCATTATTTCCCAACATATCATGTTTGACTCTGTTTTTGGACGTTTTGCATCGATTCGGTGTGGTTTTAAAGTAAATTTAGCAAGTAATTTTGATTTGTTTCGAAAATATGTATTCAAAACAATAATATAATCGTATAATAGTTACTATATTGCTGTAATTTGTATAGGCAAGTGTCATTAATTCTGAATACGATAGGGAGATTTCACGAAACTGTTGATATTACAGTCATTCCTTTTTTTGATACCATGGGGTATACTTAAGTAATAAAAAACGTTTACAGAATTTTTGTCAGATGCAATATAACAAAATAAAAACTATAAGAACACTATAATCTGCTTGATCTGCGTAAATGATTCAAGATTTGCGCAACTCCATCACTGTGCTATCAAAAATTGTACTATAAGAAGCAGTATTATTATGGTTAAATTGAAAAGTTCTAGGATAGTAGTTTGAAAGATTTGGAGGAAAACAGATTGGCAAATCAAAATAATAAAATTCCTCGCGCGACTTTGAAGCGATTACCATTATATTACCGATTCGTGAACACACTTCATATTAAGGGCATAGACCGCGTGAATTCTAAAACAATCAGCGAAGCATTAGACATTGATTCAGCTACAATCAGACGTGATTTTTCCTATTTCGGAGAACTTGGAAAAAAAGGCTATGGTTATAATGTAGAAAGCTTAATGGAATTCTTTAAAGGTGAAATCAGCGAAAGTGATGTTATAAGTATCGGCTTAGTCGGCGTGGGTAACTTAGGTAAAGCGTTGCTTTCTTATAACTTCTCAATCCATGATGATATGGTAATTACCGAAGCATTTGATATTAATCCCGATGTAATCGGCAAACAATTCGGTAAAGTAACAGTCAAAGATATGAAGGATATTAAAGATATCTTAGATAAAGGGAATTTGGATGTAGTGATTTTAACAACACCGGGAGAAGCCGCTCAAACTGCAGCGGATGAGCTTGTAAAAAGTAATGTGAAAGGTATTTTGAACTTTACACCTTCACGCATCGATGTTCCTGATGATGTGTCTGTTCATCATATTGATTTAGGGATTGAATTACAGTCATTGTTATTCTTTATGAATAATCTTAATCGTAAATAAAGAAAAGGAGTTTGCATGAATTATTAAATTCATCGCAAACTCCTTTTTATATTAGGCTTTTTGAACTGTGATAGTCCAAGAAGCATCGCCAAGTTGTTCGTAATTAGTTACGGGATAAGCTTTTTCAGCTGCCCAGTTTGGAATGGCTTCTGTTGCTTGAGTGCAGTCAAAGTCGATTTTTAATTCGTCTCCGACATTCAATTCTTCCATTTTCTTTTGTGCTTCAATTAAAGGGAAAGGGCAAACCATTCCTACAGTACCTAATTCGTATACCATAATTGAATCCTCCTTGATTTATAATGCATTCGCGTGAATAGTTTATGATTGAGCAGCAGGTTGTGCTGATGATTGTGCAGAGGCTTTACGCGCCGCTTTCATCGGTTTGATGAAAATGAAGTAACTCATTAACCATGTACCTAAAATCATTGATGCTAATGCAATCCAACCTTGCCATGAAAGTGCTGCTGTTGCAACTAATCCGTTTCCGATAGAGCAGCCGCCGGCTACTGATGCACCGAAGCCCATAGCTGCACCGCCGATAACACTGTTGCGCAATGTCTTTTTATCCGGTAAACGCCAAGCAAATTCTCTCGAACCTTTTGCCGCAATATATGATCCGATAAAGATACCAAGTACTAAGAAAACGCCCCAGTCTAAGAATGATGTCTTACCAGATAAAATAAATTGTACCAAGTTAGATGAAGGTGTTGTGATACCGAGTCCGCCTTCACGTCCAGTAGAATAGCTCATAGGCCAAGCGATTAATGCAATCAGGCCTACCGCAATCGCCGCAACGAAAGGATGGAATTTCTTTTCAAAGAAGAAGTGGCGTACACCTGTGAATTTTTGTTTTAATTTCGGTACTGCAATTTTAGGCTTAGGCTTGCGTAGTGTTTTCGTTACTAAATAACCTGTAATTGCGACAAGTGCAATCACCCAAATCCATGATGGGATACCTGTGCTTGTTGCCATATCTGCGTTAACATTCGTTTTAGAATTTAAACCTTCCATTACGGGTTTTAGTAAACCGACTTTAGTAATTGCTGAGAAAATCGCATAAGAAATTAATGCTAACCAGCTGCCGATTAAACCTTCGCCTGCACGGTAGTAAGTGCCTGTTGCACAGCCTCCGGCAAGTACGATTCCGATACCGAAAATAAATGAACCTACAATTGTTCCGATAATAGGGAATGTGCCGTTATCTAAAGGTTTGCCGATAATGGCTGTAAATGCTAAAAGACCGATTGCTTGTACTGAAATCGCAATAAGCAAAGCATAAAACATTTTATTGTTCTTTTGAATATACATATCTCTGAATCCGCCAGCTAAGCAAAAGCGTGTACGTTGCATGACAAAACCAAGCAAAATACCCACGATTAAGCCGCTGATAATCATCCAAATCATGAATCTCCCTCTTTTCCGATAATGTTAATATGTTTTATCCTAATACAGAATGGTATTAATTGCAAGGTGTAAATTTTCCGTAACGCTTTTTAATTTGATTTTGAACTGAAAACTGTTGTTATGTTCAATGGAATGAGATAGGTGAGGGGCTGAAAATATGCTAAAATAAAGGAAATGACGATTAACGATGTTTTAGGAGGATATGGTAGATGCAAGATTTTACAAATGAAGAAGAATTTCAACGAATTGAACAGCTCCCTGCTGAAAGAATTACTGAACTCAAAGAAAAGTTCGCACAATCACCTTATAAACAAACCTTTCATTTACAACCTCCATTTGGTTCAGCAGGCAAACCTAATGGTCTAATCTACGACGGCAGCCAATATATAATGAGTCACGAATGGTATCCGTTTGCGGTAAATAATGGTTTAAGCTACAGCTATGCTTACTTAAGTGCAGCGTTGAATCACTTTGAATCAGAACATATATTGCTGAAACCTGATAGTGCATATGATAATGAGGGAATTAAAGGCGGCAGTGCGCTTAAATTGAATGAGCAGGTGCATTGGATTTATTCCGGCCAAAGTTCTGATGCTGCGAGAGAAGGGCAATATACACAATTGCTGGCACGAAAAAATCAAGAACAAGAGATTGTAAAGCAGACAACACCGATTGAACTAGAAGTTCCAAAAGGCTATCAAGATAGTCTGCATGATCCGAAGGTATTTGAAAAAGAAGGACATCGCTATGTCTTTATCGGTGCACAGACTGATAAGCAGCAAGGAAGACTGTTAGCTTATGACGCAAATCAAATCGATAAGTGGCAATTACTTGCACCAATCTATACGAATTTATCTAATTTCGGCAAGTATTGGCATACACCCGATTATTTTGCGATCAATGGATATGATGTGCTGATGTTTACTGCTGAATCCGAAGGTCATGCTTTAAGAGCAGGTTATTTAATGGGACACTTTGATTTTAATCATTTAAAAATGAACCATGGCGACTTTAAATTATGGGATGATGGGTTTGGATTTGTGTATCCTCAAACTTGTGTCGGCCAGCATGGTGAACGTATCCTTATCGGATTGCTTCAAACAGAAGGAGAGTATGAAAATATTTCAGAAATTGATCAAGTCCCATGTCTTGCTATGCCGCGACAATTGAATGTGATGAAAGGCAAAATGTATCAGCAGCCGCATCCTAGCTTAAAAGCATTGAGATTCAATAAAGAATCAGCATTAGGTTATGCGAATAAATTTGCGAAACAGCTGCATCCTTACGAAGGTACAAACTTTGAATTGCATGTAGATATTTTAGAAAACGATGCGACTGAAATTTATTTTGAAGTGAAGGTTTCAAAATTCAATTCCACAAAGATTATTTATAATACGCATTCAAGATTAGTAACTTTAGATTGCAGCGAAAGCGGGGAAGTTCCGTTAAATGATGCTGAAACAAAATGTTCAGTACAACTCAGCCAAGATTTAGAACACTTGCAGATTTTTGCAGATCAATCGAGCATTGAAGTCTTTTGCAACCATGGAGAACGTGTGATGTCATCACGTATCTTCCCGCCTGAAAATAGTACAGGTATCAGAGTAGGGACTGAATCAGGTCAAGCTTACTTGCAATTTACAAAATATGATTTGCATTCAGTATATGAAGCAAATGACAGTGAAGTTTAGAATAGAACTTTGAAGCGGGGAACATAATAAATAGTAATAACTATAAAAGAAGGGCTGAAATCCATTGCGGTTTCAGCCCTTAATGTTATATTTTTTTAAGATTTCTTACAGATATATAGCAATGTTCGCCATTTTTAAAGTAGACTTCTCGATCTTTAGAAATGACTTCTTCAATGTTATTACGGTTGAGTACAAAACTGTTGTGGCAACGGAAGAACCGTTCATCTAATTGACTTAAGTCTTTCAGACTGCCGTAAAACTCAATTTGACGATTGTCTAAATGTGCAATCAGACGGTGTGATTTTGATGAGGATTCAAAGAACATCACATCATCATAATTCACATACACAGAGTTGCTGCCGCGTTTAAGTTCAATAGTTTCGACACTTGATTCTTTTGAAAGCAGCTGCAAGCGTGTTAAAGCAGTTTCGATACAATCGATAATACGTGTTTTCATTTCTGAAGGGTCATCTTTAAATATGAAATCCATTGCTGCTACCTTATATACAAATGTGAGATAAGTTAATTCACTATGACTTGTAATGAATATGATACTGCCGACAGAATCATAGTTTCTCAGTTCGCTGCCCAATTTAATGCCGTTAATATCTGCATCTAATTGAATATCTAAGAAATAGCAGCAAATCTCATTAGTAGATTTCGCAAATTCTAATACTTCATAAGGATCTGCTGTAGAAAGTGCGATTTCTAAAGGTTTCTCTTCAATCATAATGTAATTTTCAATAATTTCTTCGATATGTGCACGTTGTTGCGCATCATCTTCACAGATTATAATTTTCACTTCTATTTCACATCCTCGCGACCTGTATTCATGATTTCAAGCTTTTGAATAAAGTAATGATTTTCAATCACTGTATCCAATAAAATATTGTCGGCATTATCCGCAATTTCTCGTAACGTTGATAACCCTAAACCTCTGTTTGAACCTTTTGTTGAAAAGTTCTCTTTAAAGAGTTCATGTACTTTAGGAATATCTTTTGCACATTTATTCATTACAATAATCGTAACCGCTTCTTCATTCTTCATAAATCCTATTTGAATTAAAGGATCTTTAATCTCAGTAGAAGCCTCAATCGCATTATCTAAAATAATGCCCATGATCCTAGACAAATCAATCATATTCAATGATATTTTTGTGATTTCATCAGGTACCTCAACACTGACTCTAATATTATTTTCTTGTGCTTGAATAATCTTAGTCGTCAATAATCCTTTAAGCTCTCTGATCTGCAATCTTTCCAAACCATTGATTTTAAACGAATTCGTTTGAATATTATCCTTCAAAGGTACAATATTCTTATCAAAATATTCCTTTAAACCAGGCATATCATCATCTCTGATATATTCAGACATAGATAATAATATATTCACATAATCATGTCTGAACTTACGCATATCGTTATTAATCTTTTCGATACGCAACGTATATTTATAGTAATTCTCTATTTCTTGTACTTGACGTTTATACTTCATTTCTCGTAATACAGTGAAGCTGATGACAATCACAAGAATGACGATAGCTATGATAAATGCAACATATACTAATACGACAAACTTGAATGATTGACTATAATTAATATTAGATGGCATCAGTAAGTATATAAC
This sequence comes from Staphylococcus sp. EZ-P03, assembly GCF_003344575.1. Classification (NCBI taxonomy): domain Bacteria; kingdom Bacillati; phylum Bacillota; class Bacilli; order Caryophanales; family Staphylococcaceae; genus Staphylococcus; species Staphylococcus sp. EZ-P03. Next base: position 22,421 of record NZ_QPMO01000005.1, read on the forward strand.
CACAAATGTTGCAGCTAAAAATACTGTTACAGTACCAATATAAAATTTGTTTGTCGAAAGATATGACCTTTTTAACTTCTTAGTTAAAAATCGGACTGCATATGCCAATAGAATAGATACAATCGTAAACATGAATAAATAAAGGATATTAATAAATATTCTTTTAGGATCATATGCATCGAGAAGTATAAAAACAGACATGGCAGAAAGGTTACCTAGATATAGAATCAGGACGCTTCCTACCATTGCCAGTAAAGAGTATAATTTAATTTTTTTGTATAAATAGATTGTGGTAAGTAGTATCACGATAAAAAGCGCGTATTTACCAATGATAAAATATGAAAAGCTACCCAATATATTTATGACTACCATCATTGCTATTTCTTTATAAGAATAACGTAAATTCAAAATAATTTTAGCTATTAAGAAGAGTAACATCCCTTGGTAAGTAGCTATGAAAATACCATTTAATAATTCCATGTTTTACACACTTTCTCTCACAATAAAGAATATACTTTTATTTTATTTCTCTTCTTCTAACAGTTCTTTAGGAATTTCTGATTCATCGAAATAGCCCCAGCAAGGGTTGTACTTAGCCAAGTTTCCAATCTTTTCAAAGATAAAAGCAAATAATTTAAAAATAGTGTTTAAAATGTCCATTACAATACATCCTTTCTGTTTTTAGGGAAGAATATAGGCAATTGTGAACCACCTTGTAAAATGAGTCCTAACAAAATAAGTTGCTGATAGGGACTCGGTACAAAGAATGACATTGCGAACATTAACGTTGCAAGAGTGATTGCCATAATTTTCTTTTTCTTTATAAGTCGCGTGGGAATTGGTTGCTTAACTGTGGCAGCGGGTGCATATATAAATAGTGCAATTAATGCCATGACTGCCAATATAATGATAATGCTGCTGGGAATGTTAAAGGTTACTAATCCTAACGGCAACATTACAAATAAAACAATACTTTCTATATAGCATGCAAAAGTTGATTTAGCATGCGCCCCGTGTGCGTAGTGTCGAATAATAAAATAGCTAAGATGAACAGTTAGTGTGTATAAGAAAACATGGAATAGAAGAGCAAGTCCATAAACGACAATAGTTTTGAACAGGTTATTGAAAAAGACTTCTAGACCGAGCTTTATTTTTAAATAAGCGATACGATCAAGATTATTTCTCTTTTGCAGCGCTTGCGCCCAACGATCAATTTGTCTATTAAAAGCCTTTTGCATAGCCCCACTCTCCTTATTTTCATTATACTACCAAAACGTATAATATAATGATTCATTGCCCAACTGTTCATTTTTTATTCCAAACTGTAGGAAATCTACTAATATGGTCATTTTAACATATTTTTATAGACAGTTATGATTGAAAAAACATAAGTTAGGGATTATTCAACAATTTTTTTGGAATCGATGTTTTAATAAGGATGTATCACAGAGATGTGATAGGAAGTTGCGATAGCAAATTGCTTAGAAACAAATCGTTGTCTAAGGAATGTTGACTATCAGACTTTTACTTAAGATTGCAAAGTAATCAGTTTACGGCATCGTTAATATTCTTCGTAGAAATAACATGCTCTAAACTAACTGATCATCCAACATGAAAATGAAAGGGGGCAATCAACATGGCAGGCGATATCGTAGGTACTATCGGTGAATTCGTAAAATTAATCATCGAAACAGTTAAAAAATTCACTCAAAAATAATCCCTTATTTTTGTTGTCCTTTGAGTATAAGCACTAAATTGTTTAATCCTTTAGCAAGCATTAATGTTTGTCCTTGCATTAATGCTTGCTTCTCTCAAAATTTGTACATCGAAAATGAAGCGTTCGATGGGCGAATAATTGTAGTTAAAAAATTATCGTGAGTAGCATTTAATTTATCAAATATCGGTAAATTCACTAAAATTTTTTCATAATTAATAACATCCCCAAAAATAGATAGAAAAAATAACTGTAAACATTCCCTTAATAATAAGTTAAAACCCATGAGTTACTCCCAAACTCATGGGTTAATTTTTTGTCTTAATATAAGGATATTAATCATGTTGATATAAATGCGGACGACGATTATCAAAAACAGGAATATTTTTACGCTGTTGTTTGACTTCATCTAAATTAAGCTCAACAGTTAAGACTTCTTCTTGTGTTCCAGCTTCTGCCAATATTTCTCCATTAGGATTAATGACAATAGAATGACCCGCATATTCAGTACTGCCGTCTTTTTCATAGCCGCATGTGTTGCATGCTACGACAAAGATATCATTTTCGATAGCACGGCTTTGAAGTAATGTACGCCAGTGATTCAATCTTGCCATCGGCCATTCTGCGACATAGAAAAGAATATCTGCACCTTCAACAGCAGGATGGCGTGCAATTTCAGGGAAACGCAAGTCATAGCAAATAATCTGAGATGCTTTTACTTGATCGCTTAGAGAGAAAAGATAAGGTACTTTTTCTCCGCCTGTTAAATACAGATGCTCATCCAGCATAGGAACGAGATGAATTTTATCATATTGGTAAATCAATTCGCCTTCAGCATTAACAGTGAAAGCTGTGTTATACGTGTTGCCTTCTTTTTTATTTGATACAGAACCTGCCACAATTGTGACTTGGTATTTTTTACATAACTGTTGAATGAAAGCAAGACTTTGCTTCAATTCATCATCTGCAAGCTGTGATAATTGTTCTAATGCGTAACTGTTGTTCCACATTTCTGGTAAGACAGCGACATCTGTATCATTTTCAAGATGCTCTGAGAATAGTGCTTCTATTTTATTTTGGTTTGCTTTTGCATTACCGTGTACTAAATTAAATTGAAATAATTGGACTTTCATAGTTCTTTCACTCCATTCTTCATAGTATTACTGTACTAGACTCTAAACAGGATTTCCAATTTTTATAATAATCTGATTATTTTGATGTGTTACAAGGATTGTTACAAAGTGTTAAATATATTAATACTTCTTTTCATTCGCACATACATATAGAATTTAAAGAAAACTTCTTATATACTTAAGTTGATTGCTATATTTCTAAAAAAAGGGGGTGCTTTGAACATGAAAAAAAGATTATGGAAACATTTGACTGTCACGATTGCGACTACAGGTATACTCTTTCCAAATGCGGTCACAAAAGCTGCAGAAACGACAACTGATACTGTGACTGAACAAACTGCACAGACAACAGACTCAACAAATACAGAACAACCAATGCAAGATACTACACAAGATACACAAAATACACCTAATGCAAACACTACAGAATCTAATACACAGTCATCTGATCCAACAACTGATACAACACAACCAGAAGCTGAACAGAATACAACGCCGACAACGGATGATACGAATACAGATGCTCAAGCACCTGACAATTCAACTTCTGGTGATACAACACAAAGTGAAACGGATGCAACGCAAAATAGTCAGCCATCCGATAATACAACGCAGCCGGATTCAGAAACGAATACAGATACAAACACAGATACAAACACTGACACAAATACAGATACTCCAACGAACTCAGATACTGGCAGTTCAGACAGTAATCATACAAATGATGGCAGTACTGGCACAGGTGACAGTACAAATACGGATAGCAGCGGAAATACAGATAATGGTACAACAGATAACGGTTCAACGGACGGTGGGAATACAGACAGTGGTTCTACAGATACCAGCAAGCCGTCTGGGGGCAGCTCATCTTCAGATTCAAATCAAGAAAAGCCTAAGCCTGATAAACCAGATCAAAATGTGCCGTCTGAGAATCAGCAAGGCTCAAGTTCTAACTCTGGTCAAAGCGGCGGTTCAACAATACCTCAAAAAGGGGAAGGACAACAAAAACCAGATTCTGATCATCAAGAAGAACCGACACCTGAAACACCAACCAATCCTGACGGACCTTCAGAACAGCCGGATGATTCATCTAATCATCAAGGTACACAATATCCGCAAGCACAGTATCCAACGCGCCCGAATCGACCTGACAGATCTTCGGTGAACGTTCCGTCTCAAAATAGACCAGAAGGAAATTATGATGCTGCTCAATATGCATCGATTCCGAATTACAGCAGTATGCTGAACCCGCTTCCTTGGACAAATCAAAGCGGACAAAATGAGGACAGCAATTATTCAGATTACAACAGCATGCCGTTTGCGGCTTATGGACTGAATACCGACAGATTCGGTCATTTGATTACCGGTTCATTCAAATACAATCTGTTTATCGTGCATCAAGTAGGGACATTAAGCGAAGATACACGTGCAACGGTGAAAGATGTTAATGCTGTATTGAAACCGCAAAATTTCAGCAGCAACCGAAATTTAGATCACTTACAGCAAAGTACCGGTTACTTTAAATATCAATACTTCAGTCCTGCTCATGCTCAGCAATATTATGCAAATCTCGACTTGCAGATTTTAGGGCTTGTGACAAGTGACTTAGGTTCAATGCCTGACTTGAAAGAAATCAAAAAAGATAAAAAAGCACATGCGCAGCAAACGAAAAATGAAGACAAAACTGCAAACACTTCAAATCAGCAATCAGCTAAAGAAAAACAGGGCAACGATGAAAAAACTGCTGATACGAAAAAGTATCCAAGAATGATGAATGCTTTATTAATTACATTCGGTGCAGCATTTGTATGGTTTGTAATACTCATGATTATGAAGCGCAGAAAAAAAGAGGATAAAGATGAAGTATAAGGATAGGACATTATAGGTCTTATCCTTATTTCTTTAGAAAAGAAAAATCACCTAACAAGCAACGATGACTTGTTAAGTGATCAGGTTTAAAAGTGAATCAGATGAAAAATAAAAGAAACAGACTCTTGCATCTTCTTGATATCATCAGCAAAAAAGATTTGTATTGCGACTACATAGCTGTTCATAAAAATATGAATCAATACAGGCACCGCAATTCGTTTGGTAAATACATAAAAACCAGCTAAAATGAAGCCCATACCAAAGTAAATAATAATGAAGTCAGGGTCATTATGCGCTGACGCAAATAATGCCGAACTGACTGTTCCGGCAATGATAAATCTGATGATTTTATTTCCTTTAAGGATATTAAAAATCTCACCGAAAATAACTTTGCGGAAGACAAATTCTTCAAGCAATGGCCCGGCAATTGCGACCAATATTATAAATATAGGGGCTTCTTGAATAATTTTCATAATCCCTGTCGTATTTGGACTGGGTTGATCAATTTTAAATACAAAATGATTAATTAGAGAAGCAATCACTTGATAAATCAGTACAGCGACTAGTCCTAAAAGCGCCCATGGCACTACAAAACGTTTTTGGACTTTCTTTTGCAACTCTAGTTGTGTTTTGTTTTTAACTTTATAATTCATCCAAAGAATGATGAGTGCTGCGGCTATCATTAATATGACTTGTGTATATGATGTCGCAAGCATCAATTGTTTACCTTTAAAATTATCATAAACACCTGCACGGTATAATACTTGAGGACCGAACAGTGCAAGACCATATACAATTAAGGTAAGAATTGAAAACCAAAGTCGTGACATTGTCAAACGCCTCCATGTTATCTTGTTGTTATACCTATTCTAAACTAAAAGCAGGTGCGAGGAAAATAAATTCTAATTGCTTGATGTATTGACCAATTTTGATTAATATAGGAAGTGGGTTAGCACTCATGATATGAGAGTGCTAAACGAGATGAAATTGATCATAAAAATTAAATTAAAATATTTATTGCAACAATAATAGGAGGAACGACCATGCTTAAACCATTAGGAAATCGCGTAATAATTCAAAGAGTTGAAACTGAACAAACAACAAAGAGCGGTATCGTATTAACTGATAAAGCGAAAGAAAAATCTAATGAGGGTAAAGTTATCGCAGTCGGACCAGGCAGAACTTTAGATAACGGCAATGTAATTGCACCTGAAGTTAAAGAAGGCGACACTGTGGTATTTGAACAATATGCCGGCAGTGAAGTACAAGTTGGCGATGAAAAATACCTTGTTATCAGTGAAGAAGAAATATTAGCTATCGTTCAATAATACATTAATAAACTACTCATCAATCATATAACAGGAGGCTATTATTTTATGGCTAAAGAAATCAAATTTTCTGAAGATGCACGTCAATCTATGCTTCGCGGTGTTGATCAACTTGCGAATGCAGTAAAAGTAACAATTGGACCTAAAGGCCGCAACGTGGTATTAGATAAAGAATACACTGCACCTTTAATCACAAATGACGGGGTTACAATTGCGAAAGAAATCGAACTTGAAGACCCTTATGAAAATATGGGTGCAAAATTAGTTCAAGAAGTTGCAAATAAAACAAACGAAATCGCTGGTGACGGTACAACAACTGCAACAGTACTTGCACAAGCTATGATTCAAGAAGGCTTGAAAAACGTAACAAGCGGTGCAAATCCGGTTGGATTGCGTAAAGGTATTGATTTAGCAGTTGGAGAAGCGGTTAAAGCTTTACATGATCAATCACAAAAAGTTGAAAATAAAAACGAAATTGCGCAAGTCGGTGCAATTTCTGCAGCTGATGAAGAAATCGGCAGATATATCTCAGAAGCAATGGATAAAGTCGGCAACGACGGTGTAATCAGTATTGAAGAATCTAACGGTTTCAACACTGAATTAGAAGTCGTAGAAGGTATGCAATTTGACAGAGGTTACCAATCACCATATATGGTAACTGATTCTGAAAAAATGGAAGCGACTTTAGAACGTCCATACATTCTTGTGACTGACAAAAAAATCAGTTCATTCCAAGATATCCTTCCATTATTAGAACAAATTGTTCAATCTAATCGTCCTATTTTAATCATTGCAGATGAAGTAGAAGGCGATGCATTAACAAACATCGTATTAAACCGTATGCGCGGTACATTCACAGCAGTAGCTGTTAAAGCACCAGGTTTCGGTGACCGCCGCAAATCTATGTTAGAGGATATTTCAATCTTAACAGGTGCACAATTCATCACAGATGATTTAGGTTATGACCTTAAAGATGCGACAGTTGATATGTTAGGTACAGCGAATAAAGTAGAAGTTACTAAAGACAACACTACAATCGTTAACGGTGCCGGAGATAAAAACTCTATCGACGCGCGTGTATCTCAATTGAAATCACAAATCGAAGAAACAAATTCAGACTTTGATCGTGAAAAACTTCAAGAACGCCTTGCTAAATTAACAGGCGGTGTTGCTGTAGTTAAAGTAGGCGCAGCAAGCGAAACTGAATTAAAAGAACGTAAATTACGTATCGAAGATGCTTTAAACTCTACACGTGCTGCAGTTGAAGAAGGTATTGTAGCAGGCGGTGGAACTGCTTTAGTAAACGTTTATAAACGTGTAAGCGAAATCGAAGCAGAAGGCGATGTTGAAACAGGTATCAACATTGTACTTAAAGCATTAGAAGCACCAGTTCGCCAAATCGCTGAAAACGCAGGTTTAGAAGGTTCAATTATCGTTGAAAAATTAAAACACGCTGAACCGGGTATTGGCTATAACGCAGCGACAGGCGAATGGGTCAACATGTTAGAAGCGGGTATTGTAGATCCAACTAAAGTAACACGTTCAGCATTGCAAAATGCCGCAAGTGTCGCAGCAATGTTCTTAACTACAGAAGCTGTTGTTGCTAAACTTCCAGAAGAAAATAATGATGCAGGCAATCCAGGAATGGGTATGCCGGGAATGATGTAATAGAGTCTTTCTAGCATCAAATTAATTTTAATAAAGATAAGGACGTTCTCTAAAGTATATTTAATACTTTGGAGAGCGTCCTTTTTATAATGAAAATTTATTCTAAATATGATTTTTCAAATAATCAACATCTTCTTCTCGAGTTGCCCAACTTGTCGCAAATCTTACAATTTTATGGGCATCATCATATTTTTCCCAACAAGTGAATTTTACAAATTGTGAGAGTTTATCAATAGTAGCGTTATCCATAATGAAGAATTGCTGATTGGTTGGTGAATCTAAATATAATTGATAGCCTTTGTTCACAAATGCTTCTTTTAGTTTTAATGCCATTTTGATGGCGTGTTTACTGATATCAAGATAAAGGTGATCAGTAAACAATGCACTGAATTGAACACCGATTAAGCGACTTTTTGCGACCAAAGCACCATGTTGTTTAATGATAGAAGTAAAGTGCCTAGGCTCATTATCACGCGTAAATACAATAGCTTCTCCGCATAATGCGCCGATTTTAGTACCGCCTATGTAAAAGACATCCGCATAGTTAGCAATATCCTCCATGGTCACATCAGATTCTTGACTGACCAAAGCATAACCTAAACGTGCACCATCGATATATAAAGGGATGTTATAGGCTCTGCAGGTATTGGATAGACTTTCCAATTCTTCCTTAGAGTACAAAGTACCATATTCAGTAGGGTAGGAGATGTAAACCATACCCGGATAAACCATATGTTTATAATTTGAGTCTTCATAAAAATCATCGATATACGCTTTAACTTGCTGCGATGTGATTTTACCATTGTCAGAAGGTAATGTTAGTACCTTATGTCCGCTGAATTCAATCGCTCCTGATTCATGTACACTGATATGCCCTGTGTTCCCGGCTATCACCCCTTCATATTTATTCAGCATCGCATTAATAACTACTTGGTTTGTCTGCGTACCGCCGATTAAAAAATAAACTGAGGCGTTTGGAAGGCCGATTTCTTCTCTGATCTTAGCTATGGCTTCATGTGTATATTCATCATTGCCATATCCAGATTCTTGTACATAATTCGTTTCTACTAATTTCTCTAATACTTTTTCATGTGCACCTTCTAGATAGTCGTTTTCAAAAGATATCATTTTCTTTTCCTCCAATATAACTTGATGATAGGGAACTTCAAGGCTGTACTATTAAAGTAGTGCTAATATTCTGAATTTAACAACACTGCTTCAATAGTGGGCGATTTAATGTTTTTATAATATAGCTGTTGGTTGAACGTGTCAACTATTCTCAGTATGTGACAAAATGTGTGTACTCTGTTGAAACAGCTTCAATCCCTTAACAACCAACGATTGTTGAATTTGTATCAGTTTTTCAACAATTATAAAAACACCTTGAAAAATAGCAAGAAAATATAATTGACACTACCAACTATGAAGGAATGATGTATAATAGATAATACCTATCAAAATAATAAGGATTAAAGGGGGAGGAAGCTCGATGAAGAAGTATTTATTAGTTTTAACCATTATTTTAGCGGTGGTATTGAGCGGTTGCGGGAATAAACAAGAAAGCAAAGCCAAGCAAAAGAAATTTACGATTGCTTTTGGGGTTGGTACTTATGAGGAACAGTTCAGAAAAGGTATCTTGCCGATCTTGAAAAAAGAAGGCTATGATGTGACCATCAAAACATTTTCTCAAAATGACCAGGTTAATCCAGCAATGATTAAAGGGGATGTAAATGCTTCGGTATTCCAAAGCCGAGCCTACATGAAGAGTATTAATGATAAGTTAGGCGGACATATGATTGTGAATAACGATGTGCCGACTGCACCACAGTCATTATGGTCTAAAAAGCATAACTCTTTGAAAGAAATAAAAGACGGACAAACGATTGCTATACCGAATGATCCGGTTAACCAAGAAAGAGCATTTCGTATTTTTGAAAAGGAAGGCTGGGTCAAAATCGATAAAGATGCTGGGACTGTCAACTTTAATCAAAAAAGTGTCAAGCCCGGCAAATATGATTTGAAATTTAAGGAACTGCATCCAGCACAAATACTGCGTGCATTAGATGATGTGGATTATGGAGTTGTCAACGGCAACTATATCGCGGATTCAGACCGTGTCATTGCGGATGGGTTATTAGTTGAGAAGACACCTGAGCAGCATAAAGTAGTACTAACAATCAATGAAAAAGATAAAGGAACAGAATGGGCGAAGGCTTTGAAAAAAGCATACTATTCTAAAACATTCCAAGATTGGTATCAAAAGCAAGAAAAATACAAAGGATTTATTGTTCCTAAAGAGTGGAAGTAAGCATAAATTAATGGAAAGGAAACGAAACAATTGAAAAAAGTCATCACAATTATTTTAAGTTTAGTCTTTATACTTGTCGCATGTGGTCAAAAGGAAAATAATAAAGAACTTACCATCGGTACTTCACCGGGCCCTTATAGTGAATTGTTTATTAAACATATTAAACCGCAATTAGAAAAAGAAGGATTTAAAGTAAAAACAAAAGATTTTACTGATTTACAACAAGCAGATGTGGCATTAAATGAAGGACAAATTGATGTCAATGTTGATCAACATAAGGCATATATGGATACCTTTAATAAAGAAAAAGAGGGTAAACTCGTTGCAGTTCAAAAGATACCTACAGTACCTGCACAAATCTTTTCAAAAAAACACAAAAATCTTAATGTAAAACAAGGTGCAGAAATCGCAATTCCAAATGATCCATCGAATGCAGCCAGAGCTTATCGTCTACTTGAAAAAGCTGGATGGATTAAATTAGAAGCTAAAAAAGATGACATTAAAATCAGCGATAAAAACATAGTCTCAAATCCGCATCAGTTAAATATTAAGCAAATGGATTCGGCAAATATTCCTAGAATTTTAGATGAAGTGGATTATGCGGTAATCCCTGGTTCAATAGTGCATGCATCAAAAGTTGATACTAAACTTGCATTACTAAAAGAAGATTTAGTAGACCAACTTTATTTACAAGTTGTTGTCAATCAAAAGAATGAACATAAACCATGGGTGAAAGCGATAAAAAAAGCTTATCACTCAAAAGTCTTTAAGGAATCATTAGATAAAGAAAATACAGATCAAAAATGGATTGTTCCTAAAGATTAAACTTAATAAAAATGAAAATCCCACCTATTCAATAAAGAGTAGGTGGGAAAATATTTAATCTGATGGACTTTAACCTCTTAAATCTTCAATACCTTTAGCAATAGATTCAAAGACATGAGGAATATCTTGTTTTTCAATACAGCTGAATGCGACACGAATATCTGTTTTGTTTAAAGCAATTGTGCCGATTGAGTATGCTTCAATTAAGTGTTTGCGCAATGCTTCTGCATCTACACCGCTTACTTGGATGGCCATGAAGTAACCTGAGTTGAAATCGTAAGGTCTCCAATAAGTTGCGAATTTTTCATCATAAACAACTTCTTTAGTGACTTCATAACGTTCGCGCAATGTGTCGATATGACGTTGAATATCTGCTTCAAACGCTTCTCGGTTTTCAGGCTGCAATACATATTGAACTGCACTTTGAGATGGCATAGGTCCGCTTGAAATGTTGCTGCGGATTAAGCCTTTGACTTTCGCTTCTAATACAGATTTTGTTGCTTCGTCTGTTACACCGAAAGTAATGAAACCGACACGCAAGCCCCATGCGAAGAATTCTTTTGTCGCACCGTCTAAGCGTACAGGCAAGATATTTTCAGACTCAAGTTGAGTAAGAGCTGAGAATAAAGATTGTGTGTACACATCTTCATAGAATAAACCGTAATAAGCATCATCTACGATTGTAATCACTTTTGTACCGCGATCTGCTAATTTTTTAATCGCGTCTGCAATCACTTTAACTTGATCTGCAGTAGGTGTATAACCTGTCGGGTTATTCGGGTAGTTCAATAATAAGATGACTTTATCATTTTCATAGTTTTCCAATGTTTCCACAAAGCCGTCTGTTGTATAGCGGTTATCTTTATCGAAGATGGAATAAGTTTGAATATCTGCACCATGGCGTGTATTAAAGATTAATTTATAGTTGCCCCAGTTTTGAACAGGTAATAATAAAGTATCGCCAGGATTAACAAATAAATCAGCTAAGATAGATAAGCCGTGTGTCAAAGCATTTGTGACGATAGGTTTTGAAATTTGTTCATCTGTTAAATCCGAGTTTTCTTTTAAAATCTTTGCTTGCCATAATTCACGCAATGTTTCTAAACCTTGCGGTGGTGCATAAGGGAAAATTTCATCTGGATCCAAATGTTGATATAGATCAAAGATAGTTTGTGAATACAGTTTTCCATTATCATCTGTAGCCATACCGATAGTTGCATTATACTTCGTTGCTTTTGCTTCTGCTGATTGAGATAAAATACCTTTAGGATAAAACATATGTTTACCTAAATCAGATAACATATCTAATATGACTGGATTGGATTGTGTAAGTTGCTCGTTTAAATCAAGCGCTAATGGATTCATAATAATTCCGCCTCACTTTTTTAAGTCTTCATACATTACTATATTATCTTGAATAGGCCTAAATAGAAAGTGGGAAAGGCAATTTTAATAAAATGATAGAAGTTTTCTAAAGTAGTGCGATAAGAAGCAGGGAAGATGAATCGATGAACAGTACACTATAATTTGTTATACTTGCTTTGTTTGGGGTGAAAACAGTGAAGCATTTAACTAAAATTTTTGTCATCATCGCAATTATTACCTTTTTAGTGGGTATATATTTTCAAACGGCAAATGATGAAGGCGCAAGCATAAAGATGTTTTTAGCAGCGATTATGTTTATGATTTGTGCATTTATCAGTCGAAATAATGATCGCAAAAAAAGAGAACAAAATCGAAAGAAGTAACTGCACAAAATGGATGTGCAGTTCTTTTTTTGACCTAAAGTATATATACTCTATATACAGTTGGGGGGTGTTTTTGAACTTTTTTATACGAATTCAGCAGAAATAGTGGACAAAATTGTTATATCTGTGTATAGTGTATATATACAGTTAGGGAGGAAGTTAAATGAAAATACTGCTTAAAAATAATAGTGAATATCCGATATATGAACAAATCAAGCAGCAAATCAAAGAGAACATACTCAAAGGTTATATTTCTCCCGGTGATCACCTTCCATCTATGAGAGAACTTGCGAAAGATTTACGTGTGAGTCTTATTACTACAAAGCGTGCATATGAAGATTTAGAAAAAGATGGATTTGTGACTACTATCAGGGGAAAGGGCACTTACGTTAAAGAACAAGACAATGCGATTTTAAAAGAAAAACAATTCATAGTTATTGAAGATTTAACTAAGTCATTAGTAAAGGAAGCTAAAACAATCGGCATGCCTTTAGAAGAGCTGAATGAAATCTTAGCACTTATCTATGAGGAGGAAAATGAATGATAGAAAAAGCAATCGATGTTCAGTCACTAGATTACCGCAGAAAAAATTTCGAGCTTAACAATATTTCTTTTCATGTACCTCAAGGATTTGTGACAGGTTTCATCGGAGCGAACGGTGCAGGCAAAACCACAATTATCCGATTGATTATGAATCTGCTTCACCGTCAGTCCGGCAGTATTAAGGTGTTAGGCCAACCATTAACCCAAGAAGAAAGTGTGATTAAAGCACAGATTGGTTTTATCTACTCTGAGCTATATCTCAATCAAAAATGGAAAATTGCTAAAATCGAAAAATATATTGCGCCTATGTATGATAATTGGGATTCTGAGCTGTTTCATCATTACATAGCAAAGTTTAATCTTCCGCTCAAAAAGAAAATCAAAACATTTTCTACTGGAATGAAGATGAAACTTTCTTTTGCGATTGCATTCAGCCATCATGCTAAATTGTTTATTTTAGATGAACCCACTGCTGGTTTAGATCCTAATTCTCGTAATGAAGTATTAGAGATTATTCAAGACGAACTGATTAAAGAAGATGTTTCAGTGTTCTTTTCAACACATATTATTTCAGATATCGAAAAGATTGCAGATCATCTTGTCTATCTTAAAGACGGTGAAATCATCTTTAATGAACAAAAAGATGTATTGCTGACGGATTATCAAATCGTCAGAGGCAGCACAGAAGATTTGGATGAAGAGCTGAAAAGCTACTTTATTAATCTGAAAATCAAGCAAACAGGTTTTGAAGGCTTAACTACAGAAGCGAATGCCTTCAAGGAGTTATTCGGCAACCGTGTTGAGATAACGCAGCCCTCAATAGAAGAGCTGATGGTCAATATTGAACAAGCAGGCGTCAGTTTTAATGAAGCAGGTGAGTTAAGATGAAGCGATTAGTACTTAGAAATTTAAAGCTTAGAAAATATTCAATACTGCTCTATATATTATTACTCTTGCTGTCGCCGATTTTTTACTTTTTCTATAATCCGCTGTTCGGGTCAGTACTCTATGTAATTTTAACAGCATTCATTAGTTACATCACTATTATAGAGTCAGGTCAGCCTTTCTTGCTGCATGCGCAACTAGGTAAAAATGAGAGTTATTATTTTCATCACAGTCTGCCGTTTAATGCGATGCAGCAGTTGAATGCACACTATCTTACAACTTTAATAATGACACTTTTTGCTGGAGCGATTCTTTCACTGTATGAAAGAGTGCCGACAGGTGTAGTGTTAGGAGACAGTCACATTACGACCCCGATGTACTTCATAGGTGTGAACTTGTTTGGTCATGCGTTGGCATTTCCAAAATGTTCAGAAGTGAAAAAAGATTATGTTCCATTTATTTTGTATGTCATCGGAATGAATATCATACTGCCTATCATTTATGTCATAGGTATCGGTTTATTTGTGAAATTCTGGGGTGTCGGATGGGATCATCTGCCAAGCGAAGACGATTTGGTCAATATGATATCAGTCGTAATTTTTATCATTGGAATATTGAGCTTTATACTCACATACTTATATCAATTCAAGAAAATCAAACAAACAAAGCAATTGGATTAAAGGAGGCAATGCAATGAAACTGGAACAAATAACTAAAAAGTACGGAACGAACAAAGTATTAGATGCGATCGATTTTGATTTCGGTCAAAGCCGTATTGTAGGTTTAATCGGTAAAAACGGTGTTGGTAAAACGACTTTAATGAAAGTAATGAACGGTAATATTATCAATTATCAAGGAAAGGTCAATTTAGGGCCTGAAGAACGCATAGGGTATTTAATCGAACATCCTAAACTCTATGATAATAAGTCAGGACTCTATAATCTGAAAATCTTTGCGCAAGTTCTTGGTAAAGGTTATGACAAAGCTTATGCTCAAAGCATTATTGATGCTTTTGGTATGTCGCCTTACATTAAAAAGAAAGTGAAGAAGTATTCAATGGGGATGAAGCAGAAACTAGCGATTGCAGTATCTCTGATGAATAAACCGAAATACTTAATCTTAGATGAACCGACAAACGGAATGGATCCAGACGGCTCTATCGATGTATTAGAAACAATCCAAAGATTAGTGAAAGAGCTGGACATGAAGATCTTGATTTCGAGTCATAAATTAGAAGATATCGAATTGATTTGCGACCGTGCAGTGTTCTTAAGAGACGGCCATTTTGTACAAGATGTCGATATGGCACAAGGTACACCGACAGATACAACAGTATTGGAACTAGGTACAGCACTTTCAGACGAACAATTCAAAGCAGTGCTGGACTATTTGACGGTACATTATAGTATTCTTCAAAGTCATAAAGAATCTGGGGAAATTTCATTGAAATCGATTAAAGATTACCAACCTTTATTAAAAGGGCTTGCAGGTTTAGATGTCTTTCCGAAATACATTGAAACACGCAAAACGTCACTGCGTGATACGTACTTCAATATTAACCAAAGAGGTGAGAACAAGTGAATCTATTTCAATTAGTCAAACATGATATTATCAGTATTCTAAGAAGTCCATTAACTTATTTAGCATTCGTGTTAACACTGCTTCCGATTATCGGTATGACAGCGTTAGTCAATCAGCAAATGAAAAAAGTAGACGGTGATGTCATCTTAGCGATGGGAAGCTGGTTCTTCTCAATTGTAGGTTTGCTCTTTGTGATTAAAACAATTACAAGAGATATCTCTCAAGGAACGATTCAACTCTACTTAAATAAAGTCAGCAGCCGTATTAAATATTTTATTGCGAAAACATTATCGATCGCATTTATCGCTGTTTTTATCACAGTAATTTTGGACGTATTGGTATTAATTATCCAAGCCGTAACAAAAGGACCGGATGTGAAAGATGAGAAGCTGATTGAGATCTTATGGTTCTACTTGGTGTTCTTATTGTTCTTTGGCTTATTGCTTTTCTTAGTCGCATTAATTGTGCCGAAACCAGCATTGATTTACGCTTTAGGTATTTTCTTAGTCTTGATTGTACCTTTTGCGGAACCGTTCTTGCCGATGATTCCTAAAATCGGCGATGACATTCAAAAATCATTGAAATATATTCCATTCAGTTACCTGACAAGCAAGACGACATCAGGGAAATACACTTTCAGCAACTGGCAATGGTTCATTTCAGCAGCTTCCATCGTTATTTTCTTTATAGCGAATACATTCTATATCTCTAAAAAAGATATTTAGTCAAAAAAGAGCCGGAATGTTAGACACTTGTCTAGCTTCCGGCAATTCTTTTACGGGTTTAATAATTTGTCGATAATGGAATCATATACTTCTTTCCATAAGTTAGAGTCTGTTTTGAAGCGGTTGCTGATTACAACATGCGAATGTTGTACGGCTTCATCATAATCAGGTGCATCTTTTTCTGGTAATAATTTGCTTCTTGTCTTTTCCACAAAGACTTGTGCTGCTTTAGCACGCGGACCCCAAACGTTTTCTTGTTCGAATTTATCATTTAAAAAGATGAAAATCGGAATCGAACGAGATTTACCGTTTGTTAAGTAACGATCAATCAAATCTGTATCTTGATCTCTATGGAAGACATGAACTTCTAGATTAAGCAATTCGCTGATATGCTTGAGAATTGCAACGTTCATCATGGCATCCCCACACCAGTCTTCAGAAATCACAAGCACTTTATCATAATTTTTCTGCTTAATCTGATCAATGCGTGTATCATTTTCAGGCACTTTAAAATCTTCATAGATTTTAAGCAAGCCTTCTTTATTCTCTTTCATTTGTGAGATGTAAGTATCTAGATCTTGGCTGTCTTTATAATATGTTTCTAATTTTGCCATCGATATAACCCCCTTCGCTTATTGATAACATTATAGCAACATTTGATTCAGATTTAAAAGAAAATGTTGTGAAAATTCAAAACAATATATATTATTGTAAATGTTGTTCATAACTTTTGTATTTATCGTATTATATAAGTTGAATAGCACAGTGCAATTGTTAAAAAAAGTAGTATGATTAAAAAGAGACAATACAGAACGTCAACGACAGCAAAGAGGAGTGATTCTTTTGAAGTATAAATTGGTTGCTTTCACAGTATTTTCAATATTGAGTGTAATAACTTTATTGATTTCAGGGTATATAAGTAGTACAAAATCCGTTGATTTGTCGGAATTTACCATTAATGATATGAAGCCTAACCAAACATTCAATCCATCAGGTTTTAAAGAAAACCGCAATATTCAACTCGAACGTTATCGATTCTACTATAATGAAAAACATCCTGATTTCATTGTTAAAGTGAATAAACATAAAAAGGTTATTTCAGGCATGGTAGTCATTAAAGACAGCAGTATTAAAACGAATATGGATTTTCAAGTCGGCGCGTCAGTTGATGATGCGATACAAGCATTAGGCAACGGCTATCAATTGACTGAAGGCAAAAATGGTTATAAAACATTGAACTATGTAGATAAAACACATCATCTCAAACTCAAAATTTTATACCAAAATGATGAAATCAGACGAATTGAATATTTTAAATAATTGTGATGTATGAGATGGCAAGCTGGAATTATAGAAAAGGGGAGCCATCTTTTTAATATTTTTGCGTTGTTGTGAAACTTTCAAAAAATAGCAGATATAATTATTTTTAAAATTATATAAATTACAGTATAATTCAAGTAGATTTCGGAGGTGACCACTGTGAACAAAATTACATTTTTAAATGATTTAGAAAGTGAACTGAGATGGTTGCCTAGACATGAACAAGATAAAATCATGTATGAGTATGAAGATATCTTTTATGAAGGTGAAAGGGAAGGCCGTTCTGAAGTTGAAATTTTAAAAGGAATGGAAAGCCCAAAGAAAATTGCTAAAGAAATATATGCACAAAAAGCAATTAAAAATGCGGAATATGCGCCGAATGCGCAAAACGTCACAAAAGCAGTACTGGCGACGCTCGGCATAGGCATCTTAACGTTAGTGATCATTTTGATTCCATTGCTGTTTGTAGTGATGTTTATGGTGATTCTGCTGTTAGCCTCGCTGGTCTTGCTGCTGTCGCCTGTGATTATGCTGAGTGCTAATATCTTAAGCGGCTTTACGCATTTTATCTTCAGCGACTTTTTATTCGCTTTTGGTTATTCAGGATTAGGCATTATATTTATCGTCTTAATCTTCAAATTAGCTGAAGTGATTTATAAATTGATATTGAAGTACTTGCGTTGGAACTTGAAATTGATTAGAGGGAGCATAAATTCATGAAGAAATTATTATTAATTGGAATGATTGTATTTGTAGCCTTCTTTTCAATGGGGACGTTAGTATGGTTCGTACATGATCGCAGTAATTTACCGCAAGAAAATGTTAAAAAGACATTTCATAATGAAAGTATCCGAGATATTTCTATCAGCGGTAATCGTTCAGATATAAAGATAGTCCAAGGGGATGAGCTGAAATTAAATTATAAAGGACAGCGTCCGATTAATTACTCTGAACATAATAACATTCTGAAAATATCAGAAGACAAACAAAATGATTTTGCACCGAACATCAATCCTTTTAAGAAAACTAGGCAGAAAATGATCATCGAAGTACCGAAGAAACAATTAAATGATATTAATATTTCAACTGATATCGGCAGAATCGAAATTGATAATATTCATTCAGCAACAACAACCATTTGGAACAACGTTTCAGATGTTGCTATCAAACGTTCAACTTTAGAAGATGTTGAAATGAAATCAGACAGCAGTAATTTAACTTTTGAAGACAGCAAAATTAAAAACGGTTATTTCAAAATTAATTCCGGCAGTGTTTTAGGCAAACATGCATTAGTGAAGGAGAGCGTGTTTATTTTAGGACAAGGCAGTATTACATTTGAAAAAATGGCCAATGCTTGTGACTTAAAAGCCTCTACGAAGAGAGGGAATATCACATTATCTTATGAAAAACCGCCTCAAAACACATTGTTGAAATTAAATCCTGCAGAGGGTGAAAAGATTGTATCGAATCCGCATTTCAAAAATGATAAAGTCGGAAACGGAGAGAACGTGTTAGAGTTTTATACCAATAAGGGCAATATCAAAATTGAATAATGAACGTTCTAAGCCATAGTGGTTTTAGAATGAGTGTATTAAAGTAAAAAAAACGATTTTCATCAAAAGTCAGATGAAAATCGTTTTTCTTTATTCCTTTGATATATTAAGGCATTTATTCTGATGCAAATTGAATATCTGTATCGATTTCGCCATGCAGTTTTGTAATATCTAATTCATCATGGTCTAACCAGCGTTCAAAATCAATACATACAGGTGTTCCATTCTCGCCTAAAGCAATCCAAGCTTTCATCTGATCTGGTTCATACATAGAAGTGTGGATAGTACCTGACCAGCTGCCAAAGAGCTTGCTGTAGATATCATATTTTGGATCATTGAAGAGTTCTAATGCTTTCATTTTATCCATATGAATATCTGTTTGTTTCAAAGTACGTGCTAAACGTTCTTTGGATTCTTTAGTGTAATTGCGGTTTTCATGCGTCAGCAATTTAAAGTGGTTGGTACATGTGCGATCGTAACGGATATCTAAGCCTCTTGGTGTGACTTCGATAATGGCGTGCTGATTATTTTTATCCATGACGATATAACTAAATGAACTGCGGTGCGGAATTTCTTTGAGCAGACGAATCGCTTCATCGGTATCTTTGCATAATTCTAAAATCAATCTGCCGATCATATAGCAGACAAATCCATCTTGCGGGTGTTTGCGATGCATAAAGTTGTAGCCCATAGCCAAGCCAGCTGAATTCAAGCCGTCCATTCTGCCTGTAATTCTTGAAGTAGGACCGATTTGTGCTAATCCTCCGTCATTGGGCTCATAGAGCAGATAACGGCCGTCATAGGTTGCCGGGTGGTAATCGTAGTTGCGGACTAAATAATTATCTCCAAGGAAGACCGTACACCCGCTGTCTTTTTTGATAGGGGTGAAACGATAATGCGCAAAGTTGAATACAATTTGTCTCATCGGCAATTCTAATACCTCGCGCATGCCCATTAATTCCTCCCAAATTTGAGGGGCATAGAGATTGAATATATCGTGTGTTGCATTGATATCTATATCAAAACGCGGCAGGCGTTTTTTCCATTCTTTTTCTCTGTTTTGCATCAGGCGTGTGGATTGCATCCATTTACCGGTTTCAACGCCTAAATCATAATGCGACCCTTTAAAAGTCATAATATCTGATTGTACCTTTTGCATATGAAATAACTCCTTAACGTATTCTTTTATAGTTTGTTACAATAATGTAATTTATTGTTAATAGACTTCAGAAATCAATCCGTATTATAATATATTTGTAGAGAAAAACCTGTTAATACGGTTTAAAAATGTCACTTGAAACGCAGAGATTTTACGTTTAGAGGTGATAGTGATGGTTCAAGATTATTATAGCAAAGCATATGCTGCTGTATACAGATGGTGGAGGGGCGCTTGAATAATCTTACATTTCCAAGGGTTAACCATTTAGTGTTAGCCCTTTTTTTAGTATAATAGAACTTGTATATGCTTGAACATTTTTATTATAGGGTATATGTTTTAATGACCAATTTAAGTATGCTATCATAAGAGCATGCAGGCGATTATTTTTATAGAGGTGAAATCAAAATGTTAGACTTTATTAAAGGCTTTTTTAAATTCTTCTTTAGTTTAGCACTCATCGTTTCAGTAGTAGTTGGCGTGGGTGTAGCCGTATTCGCTTTCATTTTCAAAAAAGATTTTGAAGATATCGAAAGAAGAACAAAAGAAATTGTTGCTGATATTGAATCAGGCAATAATTAATGATGATGAACTAAAACACTTGCTGGGTGATAATCCAGCAAGTGTTTTTTTAGGTTCGGCTTAATGTAATTTGAACGATATCCAACAAAGAAAGCTGGATGTGCTGCTGTTTTAAAGTACTGCCAATGAGCAGCTGATCCAAATAATCAATTTTTTTCGGTACCATTTCTAAAGTGCGGATCCAACCGTCTCTGAAATAACGTATTTTAATTGTACATTGTTCTTGAAAGGCAATATGAATCTGCTGATTCAATTCATTGATTTGATCCTCGGATAATATAGGACGTTCAATTTTGGTTTGGTCTACCGCATACTGATGCAATCGTTCGAATTGTTCGGGCAAGGTCGCAAAAGGGGCCCATTTTACCATGCCTCTGCCTACTGGAATATTAGAATCTAATTGGCTTCTTGGAATTTTACGATAATCTGTTTCCGTATTTTGTGCTTTCATCAAAAATCACCTGCTTAAGTAGAAGTTGATAATTCCATTATACGAACACTTGTTCGTATTTTCAAGTTAAAGTTATATTGCTCGAATAATCACATTATTTAGACTGTAGTATTATCATTTTTATTTAGAATCCCGTACAATAGTAGGTAATACGAGGAGGTAATAATATGACGAAATCAGGTTATATTGGATCTTACACTAAGAAAGATGGTAAAGGAATTTATCGTTTTGTTTTAGATGAAGCAAATGAAAAAGTATCAGAAGTTTCAACAGCTTATGAGATTGAAGCATCAACATTTATTACACGCCGCAATCAATTCTTATATGCAATTACAAAAGAAGGTGAACGCTGCGGTGTTGCGAGTTTCAGAGTAGAAAACGACGGTACATTGACACTGTTGAACAAATGCTTGGATTCAGTAGAAGGTACAGGATGTTATATTTCAGTATCTAATGACGGCGGCTATTTGTTTGAAGCAGTTTATGGTGCAGGGATTATTCGTTTATATGAATTAGATGCATCGACAGGTGAAGTAGTACGCTTAATAGAAGAGTTGAAACATAAGTATCCAGTCGGCCCGCATGAACGCCAAGACCACGCACATGTACACTATGCACAAGAAACACCAGATGGTAAATTTGTAGCAGCATGCGACTTAGGTACAGATAGAATCGTCGCTTACAAATATGATGAAAATGGTTATGAGGTTGCTGCTGTTTCTGAATTTACTGCAGGATACGGACCGCGTCATATTGCATTTCACGGCAACGGCAAGTATGCGTATGTAGTGCATGAACTTTCAAATAAAGTGAGTGTCGCAAAATATGTGAACGGTCATTTCGAAGTAGTTAAAGAATATACTACCATCCCAAAAGACTTTGAAGGGGATACAAAATTAGCAGCAGTACATTTATCACATGACCAACGTTTCTTATATGTTTCGAACCGCGGCCATGACAGTATCGCTGTATATGAAGTAACAGATGATGGGGATGACTTGATTCCGGTTGAGATTGTTAAAACAGGCGGAGAATTCCCTAGAGATTTCAATATTTCAGATGATGATCAATTCATCGTATGTGCACATCAAGAAGGCAGTTCTCCAGTCACAGTGCTTAAACGTGATAAAGCAACAGGCCGTTTAACATTAACAGATGATCACCAACAAGCTGCAGAAGGTGTTTGTGTCATTTTCGACTAATCCGCCATCAATATATTCAACCAGTCCTTTAACGGGGCTGGTTTTAATTTTGCCAAAATATAAGAAAATATTATCAAGAAAATTGGAAATATTTATGTAAACGTTTGCAAATTCTGGTTAAATATACGGAAAAATGTGATAAAATTAAAAACAAACATGTTCAGGGGTACTTTAAATTTATATGCAACTTAAATTGTATTTTAGTTTAAGGTTAAACATGTTGAAAATAAGGGGGGATTGTTATGCATCAACAACATAACAGTGATTATCACATTCCAGGACGTCTGACATTCTTTTCAAATCAGAAAAAGAATAAGCCGTATAATAAAGGCCAGATGATTGGATTGATTTTGGGACCATTATTATTTGCGTTGATTTTAATGTTTGTACATCCAGAAGGCTTGCCGTATCAAGGGGTATTCGTTTTAGCAAGTACCGCATGGATTGCAGTATGGTGGATCACAGAAGCGATTCCGATTCCGGCAACCAGTTTAATGCCGCTGGTATTAATGCCGATAGGGCATGTAATGGATCCGGCAGAAGTTACTTCTGAATACGGAAACGATATTATTTTCTTATTCTTAGGCGGATTCATTCTTGCGATTGCCATGGAACGTTGGAACTTACATACACGCGTTGCTTTAATTATTATTAATAGTATCGGTACAAGCACAGGCAAGATATTATTAGGCTTTATGCTCGCAACAGGCGGTTTATCAATGTTCGTCTCAAATACAGCGGCGGTCATGATTATGATACCTATCGGTTTAGCGATTATTTCAGAAGCCAAAGCCTTAAATGATGGGGAACGCAGTCAAAATAACTTGTCAAAATTTGAGAAATCATTGGTACTCGCAATCGGTTATGCAGGTACTATCGGTGGTATGGGGACTTTAATCGGAACTCCGCCGCTGATTATATTAAAAGGCCAATATAATAGTGCCTTCGGCGAAGAAATCAGTTTTGCGAAGTGGATGATTATCGGTATACCGACGGTCATTATCTTATTATTCTTAGCTTGGATCTATTTAAGATTCATTGCCTTTAAACAAGATATGAAGCACCTTCCAGGTGGAGATGATTTAATCAAGACAAAATTGAAAGAGTTAGGCAAAATCAGCTATGAAGAAAAAGTGGTCTTTGCTGTCTTTGCGTTAGCCAGTATCTTATGGATTGTACGCGAATTTCTGCTGAAACAATGGGGACCGACTTCGTTAGTGGAAGATGGGACAATCGCCATGTTCGTTTCTATTTTACTGTTTATTATTCCGACTAAAAATAACACAAAGCATAAACGCATCATTGATTGGGAAGTCGCCAAAGACTTGCCATGGGGCGTATTAATTCTCTTCGGAGGCGGTTTAGCGTTAGCCAAAGGTATTTCAGAAAGCGGCTTAGCAAAATGGCTGGGCGGACAATTAACTGCTTTAAACGGTGTCAGTCCATTGCTTATCGTTATTGTGATTACGATGTTCGTACTCTTCTTAACTGAAGTAACTTCAAACACAGCTACAGCAACTATGATACTGCCTATTCTTGCGACATTATCTGTGGCAATCGGTGTACATCCGTTATTACTTATGGTACCCGCTGCGATGGCCGCAAACTGTGCTTACATGATGCCGGTCGGCACACCGCCGAATGCCATTGTCTTCGGTACAGGTTTGATTTCCATCAAGAAAATGGCAAGTGTCGGTTTCTGGGTCAACTTAATCAGTGCCATTTTAATCATCTTAGTAGTTTACTTCTTAATGCCGTTAGCATTAGGCATCGATGTCAGCCAACCGCTTAAACCATTGAAATAATAGGAAATGCATTGATACAAGAAGCATCAATCAAAAATAGACATATAAGTTAAATGAAAAAAGTCAGCCTTATCATCGTATAGGGCTGACTTTTGTGGTCTATCATATATTTTCAATTTTTAAGATTTGATGAGTAACTGATGATGATCAACATTACGCATTTTAATTTGTGCTTTTGTGACTTGTGGCTGGTTGAAGTAAAGGCCGTTTATATCATTTAAAGTAAATGTATGTGTTGCGTCGAAATGATTTTCAGTAATAAAAACATCTTGATGCTGCGTATTGAAATAGCCGCGAATGTTAATAGCATCTTTTGTCATTGTGCCTTCGAAGCGGTTGTTGATGATATTTAAATCACGTCCGCCTTGAGCAGTAATACGTTGTCCGGTTTGCACATCAGCAGTATGTTTATCGTCTTTAGTACCTAAGAAGCGGATACCGCCAGCGCAATCTAAGAAATGGTTATCTACGATATATAAACCGTCTGCTTTAAAAGGTGTTAAAGCAAAATCTAAAGTTTGATGGAAAGTATTGCGATAAATAAAGATGTCTTGATAGAACTTGTTATGACGTGTTGCATGAGAGCCGACAGCACGATTCCAGCTGGTAAATCCTGGTGTATCAGAAGGACCGAAATAACATTCTGATATCATAACATTTCGTGTGATGGTACCGTCTCTTGTTCCGAATTTAGGGAAAGCACCTGGGACTTGAATGTCTAATTGAATAGCTTCTGAAAAGCCGCGATCTCCATTGATATCAAGGAACCCTTCAAAACTGCATCTGGTAATAATTAAGTTGTTTACACCGCAGGCATCAATCGCATGTCCGCCGACAACATCTTTGAATCTAATATTATATAAGACAAGGTCGTGCGCATGACCTAGGCACATCGCAGTGTTATTGTCAGGGATGCGGCTGCCATTCATATCGAATGTACCGCCGATAATTGTAATATTGCTGTTGCCGTTGTAATGATGATAAAAGCCGTTTCGGATACCGTTTTTCAATAAAGCATCTTTGCCTTGGCGTTTAAGTACAGTATCTTCATGCATAAACAGCGTAGTGCCTTCATAAATAGTTAAGGCGCGTTTAATATGGAATTCTCCTTTAGGAATAAAGATAATGCTTCCAGGATGTTTTTTGGCAAGATTTAACGCGTGTTGAAGCGCTTTAGTGTCTTTATGTTTATGCTTGCCTGTAAGTCCGAATTCAGTTGGATGGATGATCATGATTTTGACCTGCTTTCTTAAGATTCTTTTTGATTGAGTGAAAGGGTAGTCGCTCGATAATTTGTGTGAAGTAGGTTATTCTATTAATTAACAAGATATCACAAAATTGGGGGTAACGCATTATGGCCAATAAAGCCTTGATTGTTGTAGATTATTCATATGACTTTGTAGCACCGGATGGTAAATTGACATGCGGTGAACCAGGTCAAGCGATTGATGGATTTATCGCAGAAAGAATGCAAGCGTATGATAAAGAGGGGGACGCAGTCTTTGTCATGATGGACTTGCATTATGAAGATGACCCGTATCATCCAGAAAGCAAACTATTCCCGCCGCACAATATCGAAGGGACATCAGGAAGAGATTTATACGGTAAAGTAAAAGAAGTTTATGCGGACATTAAAGATCATGAACATGTCCATTATTTAGACAAACGCCGTTATGATTCATTCTTTGGTACACCTTTAGATAGTTTATTGCGCGAACGCGGCATCACTGAAATTGAAATTGTCGGTGTATGTACGGATATTTGTGTATTGCATACTGCAATTTCCGGTTATAATAAAGGGTATACGATTACTATTCCGACTAAAGGTGTTGCATCCTTTAATCAGGAAGGACATACTTTTGCGTTAGAACATTTTAAAAATGTCTTAGATGCGAAGGTAGAATAACAGTTAAGAATCGTGATAAAATAGTATTAATTAGATATGAATTACAATAATTAACGACAAGGAGTGTCTCAGGACATGGAAAGTACTTACATTTTCGGGCATAAAAGTCCAGATACAGACGCAATCAACTCAGCATTAATCATGGCTGAATTCGAAAGATTAAATGGAAACGAATCAGCAAAAGCTTACCGTTTAGGTGAAGTAGGCGCTGAAACACAATATGCTTTAGATTATTTCAAAGCAGAAGCACCAGAATTATTATCTGATGACTTAACAGGTAAAGACGTTATTTTAGTCGACCATAACGAATTCCAGCAAAGTGCTGATTCAATCGAAGGCGCAACAATCCTTCACGTAGTGGATCATCACAGAATTGCGAACTTCCACACAGCAGGTCCATTATACTATCGTGCTGAACCGCTAGGCTGCACAGCAACAATTCTTTATAAAATGTTCAAAGAAAAAGACTTTGAAATCAAACCGCAAATTGCTGGTTTAATGTTATCTGCGATTATTTCAGACAGCTTATTATTCAAATCACCGACTTGCACAGAGCAAGATAAAAAAGCTGCAGAAGCATTAGCGAAAATCGCTGATGTCGATGCACAAGAATATGGTTTGGAAATGTTGAAAGCAGGTGCTTCAACAGTAAATAAATCTGCAGTTG
This sequence comes from Staphylococcus sp. EZ-P03, assembly GCF_003344575.1. Classification (NCBI taxonomy): domain Bacteria; kingdom Bacillati; phylum Bacillota; class Bacilli; order Caryophanales; family Staphylococcaceae; genus Staphylococcus; species Staphylococcus sp. EZ-P03. The sequence continues at coordinate 49,390 of NZ_QPMO01000005.1, forward strand.
AAATCATCAATGCGGATGCTAAATCATTCAATATGGGCGACTATACAGTACGTATCGGCCAAGTGAACACAGTTGACTTAAACGAAATTTTAGGCCGTCAAGCTGAATTAGAACAAGCCATTACTGAAACATTAAGCAATGCGGAATACGACATTTTCGTATTAGTTGCGACAGATATCTTAAACAGCGACTCAACGATTTTAGTGCTTGGTAAAGACAAAGATAAAATTGCCAAAGCATTTGGTGTGGAATTAGATAATAACACTGCATTCTTGCCAGGTGTTGTATCTCGTAAGAAACAAATTGTTCCGCCAATTACTAACGAATTATCATAAGGTTCTATAATATAATCGAATAACTCGAAATTTAAACTGGAATGGATTAAGATGATAGGAATGATAACGTTCATTTTTATCATCTCCCGTTTTCCAGTTTTTTTATTTTTTCTCACATATGTATAATATAAAAGGTATAGAAAATCATGATTACATTATAAATTTGCGAATCAGGGTAAATGAGTTATAAGCAGTTGAATGCGAAAGGAGTTTGAAGTGTATTGAAAACCATCGAAGAAAAATTCAATGATTGCCAAAGTTATTATCGTACACAAATCACTAAAGATATTAAATATCGCAGAAAACAGTTAAAGTCGCTTAAACGTGCAATCATTAAATATGAAAACCAAATTTTAGCTGCCTTGCATTTAGACTTAGGTAAAAATAAAGTGGAAGCTTATGCGACAGAAATCGGAATGGTGTTGAAAAGTATCAATACGGCACGCAAAGATATACATAAATGGGCGAAGACAAAACAAGTCAATACGCCGTTATATCTCTTTCCATCTAAAAGCTATATTAAAAAAGAACCGCTTGGGACAGTATTGATTATCGGACCTTTCAATTATCCGGTACAGCTCGTTTTCGAACCTTTAATCGGTGCGATCGCCGCTGGGAACACAGCTATTGTCAAACCTTCTGAACTGACACCGAATGTCGCTTCTGTCATCAGCAAAATCATAGAAGAGGCATTCGAGTCCGCTTATGTGACAACAGTAGAAGGCGGTGTAGAGGAGACGCAAAACTTATTGCAGCACCGTTTTGATTATATCTTCTTTACGGGCAGTGAACGCGTAGGCCGTATTGTCTATGAAGCCGCAAGCCGTCATTTAACACCTGTGACTTTAGAGCTTGGAGGCAAGTCTCCAGTGATAATTGATGAAACTGCGAATTTAAAAGTAGCGAGTGAACGTGTGGCTTTAGGCAAGTTTATCAATGCAGGCCAAACATGTGTCGCACCTGATTATGTACTCATCCATGAATCAGTTCAAGATGAATTTATCAAAGCCTTGGAAGGTACAATCAATGAATTTTACGGCAAAGATCCTGATAAGAGTCCTGATTACGGCCGTATTGTCAATGCACGTCATTTTGACAGACTTCAAGCACTGATTGATGACAATCAAGATCAAATTGTAATCGGCGGTCAAACACATGCACCTTCACGCTATATTGCGCCGACGATTATAAAAGATGTCCATGCGGATAACCCGACGATGCAAGAAGAAATTTTCGGACCGATTTTGCCGCTGTTGACCTATCAAACATTTGATGAAGCGGTAGAATTTATTCAAGCTCGAAAACGTCCGTTATCGCTGTATTTGTTCAGTGAAGATGAAAACAATACAGATCGCGTACTGAATGAACTTTCATTCGGAGGCGGTGCGATTAACGACACATTAATGCAGCTTGCGAATCCTAATCTGCCGTTTGGCGGTGTAGGTGCTTCAGGTTTCGGCAAATACCACGGCAAGTATTCATTCTATACATTTACACATGAGAAATCGTATATTTATAAAACAACACGATTAGAATCTGGACTTGTATTCCCGCCATATAAAGGAAAATTCTCTTACATTAAAAACTTATTTAAATAAGGTACTGGTAGGGAACAGACAATAAAAAGAGTATAGCAATTCATCGTATGCAAAAAGCAGCAAGGCAAAGACGTGTATCAAAAGGTCTTTGCCTTGCTGCTTTGTTTGGATTAATCTTCGATTTGTTTCACAAATGAACCGATAATTTTAACTTGATAATCTAACGTTTCAAGAATTTTAATGACTTTGTCCAGTTCAGAATCTAAAGAAGCATCTGCTTGAACGAAGAAGCGGTACATACCTAATTGTGTTTTTAATGGTCGTGATTCAATCCAAGATAAGTTGATATTGAAAATAGAAAATGTATTGAGAATATTTGCGAGCAAACCTGCTTTGTCGTATTTCGGTGTAATCATCAGCATCGTGTCTGTGGCGTTGTCAGACAGTGTTAAACGATTCCCGATAACGAGGAAACGCGTCACATTGTGCGGAAAGTCCTCAATATTTTCTTCAATCGTTTCATACGTATGTGTTTCATTGATTCCCATGGGTGCGATTGCGCCTGTATGTGCGTCGATATAGTCTAAACTTTGAACAGTACTTTCAGAATAGCCGATACTGAATCGGTGCTGCTGGATAAAACGATTCGTCTGACTGATCGCAGGTGCGATAGAATAGACCGTTTGAATCTCTTCAGTTTTTGTGCCCGGCAAGGCATACAGACCAAAGTGAATGTTGAGATGGATTTCGCCGATAGCGTAAATATTTTGATGGGCTAAACCATCTGCGATGATATTGATGGTGCCTTCAATAGAATTTTCAATCGGGACAATCCCAACGCTGTCAGAGTCGTTTTGAACAGCTTGTACGACTTCGTACAAATTGGATTTCGGCTGATAATGGATTTGGTCTTCTGAAAGGTATTGTTTAGACGCTAAATAAGAGAACGTTCCCCTTGGACCTAAATAGTATAAATTCATGTGCATTTCCCCTTTGAAGCAAGGTGCAATTAATGGAAAGGACAGCCAGTACTTTCAGCTTTCTTCTTGTAGAAGAAGTTCGGTTCTTTCATCACATTTTTGTATCCGTGATGATAGTTGGATACAAGCGTAGGTGATAATGAAGGTACGAGCCATGACCATTTGCCTGTGACCTCACGATTTGCTTGAGCTTCATTACGTTCGAAGTGTTCGAATTGTTTTGCGGCCGTCAGATGATCGACAATCGATGCACCGGCCTTTTTGAATGAATGGTAGACAGCATCGTTCAACTCTACCATCACACGATCTTTATTGAATGAAGTATTCTTAAGTGTATCAAATTCGAACTCTTCTGCAACTTTTTCTAACAAATTGTAGCGATACGTATCTGTAAAGTTGCGGACCGCAATCTCATTGACCATATACCAGCCGTTGAATGGAATCGTCGGATAAGTAATTCCGCCTATTTTCAAATCCATATTAGAAATAATCGGCACAGCATACCATTTAAGCCCGAGGTCTTTAAGTTTTGGATAGCTGCGGTGTTCAATCGGCACTTCAAAGACAAGAGATTCAGGCAGTTCATGCATCCGAGGATGCTGCTCGCCGGGCAGCTGATAAATCAAAGGTAGAACGTCGAAGTCTGTGCCTTTGCCTTCCCAGCCCATATGTTGTGCAAGCTGTGTGATGGTTCTTTCAGCCGGATCTCCTGCATTTTCATAACCTGCATAGCGAATCAGCTGATTATTATAAATAATCGGAGGATTATCATCTTCTGGCGCGAAGATTGTAATGTAAGATTGGATTTTGCCGTGGTTCGTTGCTTCGGCCAAATGCTTATGAATGGCATCGATAAATCCGTCGTTGTCTTTAACATCTCGTGCATCTTGTACAATCAGAGTTTCCCAAAATAAACGTCCGATACAGCGGTTGGAGTTGCGCCAAGCCATACGGGCACCGTAAGTAAGTTCTTCTGAAGTATGACGATAAGTCCCTGTTTGATTGATTTGATCTTGGATGTCATCCAAGCGTTGTTTGATTGTTATTTCGTCATAACCAAGTTCTCGATACATTATGTGAATAAATTCAGTTGCTTTCTCTATTAACATTTTCTTCACCTCATCTTTATTATAGGAGTTATCAGGGAAAACCCCTAGTGAAGATACAACAGACTGCTTGAAGAAATATAAAAATCTGACAAAATTCTTACATTGATGAAAAAAGTATTTACAAATATTATTTGTTAAATTCAAATTGGGGAAAACAAGAGAGTAGCAATGCAGCATTTGACTATAATCCGTATTATATAAAAGGCTGCTAGAATGTGATAAACTAAACAAAAAAGGTTGATTGGGGAGAAAATTATGTATCAATTTAAAGATGACAGCTTAATGCTTCATAATGACTTATACCAAATTAACATGGCTGAAAGTTATTGGTATGATAACGTCCACGAAAGAAAGGCAGTCTTTGATTTATATTTCCGCAAGATGCCATTTGACAGTGGTTACGCTGTGTTCAATGGATTACGCAGAATCATTCAATTTATCGAAAACTTCCATTTTACAGAAACGGATTTAGAATACTTAAAATCGATCGGATATCAAGATGATTTCATCAATTATTTGAAAGATTTGAGATTTACAGGCAGTATCCGTGCAATGGAAGAAGGCGAAGTCTGCTTTAATAATGAGCCGCTTCTCAGAGTGGAAGCACCTTTGATTCAAGCACAGCTGATTGAAACAATTTTATTAAATATTGTGAACTTCCATACACTGATTGCGACAAAAGCCAGCCGTATTAAGCAAGTGGCTCCAAATGATATTTTAATGGAATTCGGGACAAGACGTGCTCAAGAAGAAGATGCGGCATTGTGGGGTGCACGCGCAGCCATTATCGGAGGCTTCAACTCTACAAGTAATGTCAGAGCCGGCAAGTTATTCGGTATTCCGGTATCAGGTACACATGCCCATGCATTTGTACAAACATACGGCGATGAATATGTAGCATTTAAAAAATATGCGGAACGTCATAAAGATTGTGTCTTCTTAGTCGATACTTTCCACACATTGAAATCAGGTGTACCGAGTGCGATTAAAGTCGCAAAAGAATTAGGAGATAAAATCAACTTCATCGGTATTCGTTTGGATTCAGGCGATATTGCTTACTTATCTAAAGAAGCACGCAAGATGTTGGATGAAGCGGGCTTCACAGACGCTAAAATCATTGCATCTAACGACTTGGATGAACAAACGATTATGAGCTTGAAAGCACAAGGTGCTAAAGTGGATTCATGGGGTATCGGTACGAAATTGATTACAGGCAACGATCAACCTGCTTTAGGTGCAGTATATAAATTAGTCGCGATCGAAGATGAAAACGGCGATTATCAAGACCGCATCAAATTATCTAATAATGCGGAAAAAGTAACGACACCAGGCAAGAAAAATGTTTACCGTATTATTAATAAAGCAACAGGCAAAGCAGAAGGGGATTATATTACATTAGCGAATGAAGATCCTTATGCGGAACAACCATTGAAATTGTTCCACCCTGTACACACGTATAAGAGCAAAAAAATAAAATCGTTTGATGCGATTGATTTGCATAAAGATATTTATACAGAAGGTAAATTAGTCTATGACTTGCCTGATGAAAAGACAGCGCAAGATTTCTTGCAAACCAACCTTGAACATCTTTGGGAAGAAAACAAACGTTTCTTAAACCCTCAAGAATATCCAGTCGACTTAAGCAAAGCTTGCTGGGAAAACAAACAGCAAAAAATCTTTGAAGTAGCAGAAGATGTGAAAGAAATGGAGGAACGACATGAGTAATGAATTGCAGGAGATAATCCTTAACGAAATGAAAGTCAAACAGTCTATAGACAGTCAGCAAGAAGTGCATGAGATTGTGCAATTTATTAAGCGTTATGTTCAAAGCCATAGTTTTATCCAATCTTTAGTGCTGGGAATTTCAGGCGGACAAGATTCGACTTTAGCAGGACGCTTATGCCAACTTGCGGTAGAAGCTTTGCGTTCAGAAGACAGATCAGTCAAATTCATCGCAGTGAAATTACCGTACGGTGTGCAAAAAGATGCGGATGAGGTAGAAGATGCATTGAACTTCATTCAACCGGATGAAACAGTAACAGTCAATATCAAACCTGCTGTAGATGAAAGTGTCAAAGCATTGAAAGAAGCGGGTATTGTATTGACTGATTTCCAGCGCGGCAATGAAAAAGCACGCGAACGTATGAAAGTACAATTTGCGATTGCGGCTAACCAAAGTGGTATAGTTGTCGGTACAGATCATTCTGCAGAAAACATTACAGGCTTCTTTACGAAGTATGGCGACGGTGCTGCAGATATTGCGCCTTTATTCGGTTTGAATAAGCGCCAAGGCCGTCAATTATTAGAATATCTCGGTGCACCGAAACATCTTTATGAAAAAGTACCGACTGCTGATTTAGAAGATGATAAACCGCAATTGCCGGATGAAGAAGCTTTAGGTGTCACATATCAAGCCATCGATGATTATTTAGAAGGCAAACCGGTATCAGAAGCAGATCAAAAAGTAATAGAAAACCACTATTTGAAAAATGCACATAAGCGTGAATTAGCATATACACGCTACACTTGGCCGAAAGTTGAAAATGATTCAGAAAAAGAGTGACAAAATAGAACGCGACTGATAAAATAGGCTAGATTTCAATAAGAAAAGAGGTATGTATTTTGTCAGTTATTTCGGCAAACCCTTGGTTGATGCTGTTAAGTATTTTTATCATCAACGTCGCATACGTCACATGTTTAACCGTACGCACAATCTTAACATTAAAAGGTTATCGTTATGTTGCGGCTGCGGTGAGTTTCCTTGAAGTACTCATCTATATTATCGGACTAGGTTTGGTTATGGCGAACTTAGATAAATTCCAAAATATAGTTGCTTATGCATTAGGCTTCTCAGTCGGTATTATCGTAGGTATGAAGATTGAGGAAAAACTTGCTTTAGGTTATTCAGTCGTCAATGTGACAACGGCTAATTACGAATTAGATCTCCCTACACAATTAAGAAACTTAGGCTATGGTGTAACACACTTCCCGGCATACGGCCGAGATGGTGAACGCTTAGTCATGCAAATCCTGACGCCAAGACGCTTTGAACTTAAATTGATGGATACCATCAAACAATTAGATGATAAAGCCTTTGTGATTGCGTATGAAGCAAGAACATTGCATGGCGGGTTCTGGGTTAAAGGCGTTAGAAGTAAAAAATTGAAAGCGTATGATACAGATGAAATTTGAAGTAGAAGAAAACGAAACAATTCAAGAATGTCTAGAACGTATGAGAGCAGCGGGTTACATGCCCGTCAAACGCTTTGAAAAACCTGTTTATCGCGAAAATAAAGATGGCAGCATAGAAGTAGAACGCCAGCATATTCAATTTGTCGGCAAGAAAATTCAATAAACAAGCGAAAAGCCCGATTTGCACATGTGATGCAGATTGGGCTTTTCTCATAAAAACTTTGGAAAAGTTTATACATTTGAAAAACATTCTGTTAAACTAGAGAGTATAAGGTAAAAGTCGAACGTTTTGCAGAGTTATTGATGTAATGTACATATTTTGCAAAGCGTCCACATTAAAAAATCAAACTTTAAGATAGGAGTTTATGAAATGATTGAACGTTATTCTCGTGAAGAAATGTCACAAATTTGGACAGACCAAAATCGTTATGAAGCATGGTTAGAGGTCGAAATTCTAGCGTGCGAAGCTTGGAGTGAATTAGGTTTTATCCCAAAAGAAGACGTTAAGAAAATCCGTGAAAATGCACGTGTTGATGTAGATCGCGCAAAAGAAATCGAATTAGAAACACGTCATGATGTCGTTGCATTTACACGCCAAGTCTCTGAAACTTTAGGCGCAGAACGCAAATGGGTACACTATGGTTTAACTTCAACTGACGTAGTAGACACAGCGTTAAGCTACCAAATCAAACAAGCAAACGAAATTTTGGAAAAAGACATTGAACGTTTTATCGAAGTTTTAGCTGCGAAAGCTAAAAAATATAAATATACATTAATGATGGGCCGTACACATGGTGTACATGCTGAGCCGACAACTTTCGGTGTGAAAATGGCACTATGGTATCAAGAAATGATCCGCAACTTCGAACGTTTCAAAGCAGTGCGCAAAGAAATCGAAGTCGGTAAAATGAGCGGTGCAGTGGGTACATTTGCGAACATTCCGCCAGAAATCGAAGCATATGTTACAAAACATTTAGGTATTGGCTATGCACCGGTTTCAACACAAACATTGCAGCGTGATCGCCATGCATACTACATTGCGACTTTAGCTTTAATTGCGACTTCAATGGAAAAATTCGCAGTAGAAGTGCGCAACTTGCAAAAAACTGAAACACGAGAAGTAGAAGAAGCATTCGCAAAAGGCCAAAAAGGTTCTTCAGCAATGCCGCATAAACGTAATCCTATCGGTTCAGAAAATATTACAGGTATCTCACGTGTCATCCGCGGATACATCACAACAGCATATGAAAATGTTCCTTTATGGCATGAACGTGATATTTCACATTCATCTGCTGAACGTATTATGCTTCCAGATGTTACAATCGCATTAGACTATGCATTGAATCGTTTCACAAATATCATTGACCGTTTAACTGTCTTTGAAGACAATATGATGGCTAACATCAATAAAACATTCGGTTTAATCTATTCTCAACGTGTCTTATTAACTTTAATCAATAAAGGTATGGTGCGTGAACAAGCTTATGACTTAGTTCAACCTAAAGCCATGGAATCTTGGGAAACTAAAACACCATTCAGAGAATTGCTTGAACAAGACAGCCAAATCACAGATGTATTAAGCAAAGAAGACTTAGATAAAGCCTTTGATCCTAAACATCATTTAAACCAAGTAGACACTATTTTCGAACGTGCAGGGCTTGCGGAATAATCTATTTAATTGTATTTTGTATATCAAATTAAATTCTTTGAATAAGAATACTACACTTTAACGTATTAGTAAGTTAAAATAGAGTGACAAGTATTACTAAGAACAGGAGTTGTTTGATATGCAAATTGAGAAGTTGCGCGGGAAAGCATTGGATGAATTATTCGATGCGATTTTAACCCTGGAAAATAGAGAAGAATGTTATCAGTTTTTCGATGACTTATGTACAGTAAATGAAATTCAATCATTATCTCAAAGACTCCAAGTCGCTAAAATGATTAAGCAAGGCTATACGTATGCGACGATAGAAAAAGAAACAGGTGCTTCAACAGCAACCATCTCCAGAGTAAAACGTTCATTACAATGGGGTAATGATGCTTATACAGTTGTATTAGATCGCTTAAACATTGAAACTAATGATTAATGCGCAGGAACCTATCCATCTTAAGATGCGGTAGGTTCTTTTTTCTGCATGTAAATTCTCTATGAAATCTTACGCATCCATTTAGAACATGATAAGTAAAAATGATATAATCAAATGTATGTTTAGAAGAAGGGAAACGATGAAATGTACGACATAAAAAAGTGGCAACATGTATTTAAATTAGATCCAGCAAAATCAATAAGTGATGAAGATTTAGATAGAATCTGTATGTCTGATACAGATGCAATTGTGATTGGTGGAACTGACAATGTGACTGAAGACAATGTGATTTCATTGATGATGCGTGTCCGTCGTTATCCGCTTCCACTCGTCCTCGAAATTTCCAATTTAGAAAGCATCATGCCGGGCTTTGATTTCTACTTTGTCCCGATGGTCTTAAACAGTCCAGACGTACAATATCACAACGGATTATTACTTGAAGCCTTAAAAGATTACGGACATATGATGGACTTTGATGAAATTATGTTCCAAGGCTACATCGTGTTAAATCCAGATTCGAAAGTGGCACAAAAAACAAAAGCCAAGACAGACTTGGATGAGGAAGATATTGAAGCTTATGCGTTGATGACGGATAAAGTGTATCAATTTCCGATTATGTACATAGAATACAGCGGCACCTTCGGCAATATGGATTTGGTCCGTACTGCGAAACAAAATACAGAACAAGCACATGTATTTTACGGCGGCGGAATACAATCGCTCAGCGATGCAAAAGCTGCTGCACAAGAAGCAGATACGATTGTCGTCGGCAACCTTGTATATACAGATATCAAGCAAGCATTGAAAACAGTTAAAATAAAGGAGTTATCTTAAGATGAATGCGTTATTAGACAATATGAATACCGAACAAAGTGAAGCGGTGCGTACAACAGAAGGACCGCTGCTTATTATGGCTGGCGCAGGTTCAGGGAAAACGCGCGTTCTCACACATCGTATTGCATATCTATTAGATGAAAAGGGCGTTTCTCCTTATAATGTGCTCGCAATTACCTTTACTAACAAAGCAGCACGCGAGATGAAAGAACGTGTCGAAAAGCTTGTAGGCGAAGAAGCACAAGTGATTTGGATGTCTACTTTCCACTCAATGTGTGTCCGTATTTTAAGAAGAGATGCAGACCGTATCGGCATTGAGCGCAACTTTACAATTTTAGACCCGACAGATCAAAAGTCGGTTATTAAAGATGTATTGAAAACAGAGAATATCGACAGCAAACGTTATGACCCTAGAATGTTCTTATCAGCTATCAGCAACATGAAGAACGAATTGAAAACACCTGAAGATGCTGAAGAAGAAGCGACAGATTTTATGTCAGATATGGTAGCACGTGTTTATGCCGGCTATCAGCGTCAGCTTTCACGTAATGAAGCAATGGACTTTGATGATTTAATTATGAAAACGATTAATTTGTTTGAACGTGTACCGGATGTATTGGAATACTATCAAAATAAATTCCAATATATTCATGTGGATGAGTATCAAGATACGAACCGAGCCCAGTATACATTAGTAAAACTGCTTGCCTCTAAATTTAAAAATTTATGTGTCGTAGGGGATTCTGACCAATCTATCTATGGTTGGCGCGGCGCAGATATTCAAAATATCTTGTCATTCGAAGAAGATTATCCGAATGCGAAAACGATATTCTTAGAACAAAACTATCGTTCAACGAAAGTCATCTTGAATGCGGCTAACGAAGTCATTAAAAACAATTCAGAACGTAAACCTAAAGGACTTTGGACAGCAAACCAAGAGGGCAAGAAAATCAATTATTACCAAGCTTCAAGCGAAAGCGACGAAGCACAATATGTCGTGAAAGAAATCATGCGTCAGCAGCGTGAAAACAATAAGAGCTATAATGATATTGCAATTCTTTACAGAACGAATGCAGAATCACGTGTGTTAGAGGAAACGTTCATGAAATCGAATATTCCTTACACGATGGTCGGCGGACATAAGTTCTATGACCGTAAAGAGATTAAAGACTTATTAAGCTACTTAAGATTAGTTGCTAACAGCAATGATGATATTAGTCTGCAAAGAATTATTAATGTGCCTAAACGCGGTGTAGGGCCTTCATCAGTTGAAAAGATTCAAAGCTATGCCAGACAAAATGATTTAAGTATGTTTGATGCATTGGCTGAAGCAGACTTTATCGGTTTAACGAAGAAAGTAACCAAAGCTGTCATTGATTTCTATACTTTGATTTCAAACTTAATCAAAGAACAAGAGTTCTTAGAAATCAGTGAAATTGTGGAAGAAATCTTAAATAAATCCGGTTATAAAACTATGCTGGAACAAGAACAGACACTTGAAGCACGCAGCCGTTTGGAAAACATTGATGAGTTTATGTCTGTACCGGTGGATTATGAGAAAAACACACCATTAGAAGAACAATCATTAATCAACTTCTTAACAGACTTGTCGCTTGTCGCAGATATTGATGAAGCGGATATTGAAAATGGCGTGACATTAATGACAATGCACTCTGCCAAAGGTTTGGAATTCCCGGTTGTCTTCATTATGGGTATGGAAGAATCAATCTTCCCGCATATTCGTTCTATCTTAAGCGATGATGATCATGAAATGGAAGAAGAACGCCGTATTTGTTATGTGGCTATTACACGTGCAGAAGAAGAGCTGTACTTAACACATGCGGTTTCAAGAACGTTATTCGGTAAAACACAATCGAATCCTCAGTCGCGCTTCTTACGCGAAATTCCTGAAGACTTGCTTAATAAAGGAACGAAACAAGAAAGCCGTTATCAAGGTCAATCAAGCAGCAAACAACCTGCAAAACGCGGACCAAGCAGACGTACGACAAAACGTGCTGAAGTAGCATCAGGTACTTGGAAAGTCGGCGATAAAGTGATGCATAAAGCTTGGGGCGAAGGTATGGTCAGCAATGTCAACGAGAAAAACGGTACGGTTGAACTTGATATTATCTTTAAGTCAGAAGGACCGAAACGTCTGCTTGCGAACTTTGCGCCGATTGAAAAAAAGGAGGATTAAGGGATGAGTGAATTGAAACAACGTGTGGATCAGCTGCATCGTTTATTAAATCAATATAACCACGAATATTATGTGCAGGATAATCCATCTGTGCCAGACAGCGAATATGATAAGCTGCTGCATGAATTGATTCATATTGAGGAAGAGCATCCTGAGTTTAAAACAGAAGATTCTCCAACAGTACGTGTCGGCGGAGAAGCACAAGCTACTTTCAACAAGGTTGCACATGATACGCCTATGTTGAGTTTAGGCAATGCTTTTAATGAAGAAGATTTGCGCCGCTTTGACGCACGTGTCAGAGAAACAGTAGGGCAAGTCGAATATATGTGCGAATTGAAAATCGATGGCTTAGCGGTTTCTTTAAAATATGAAAACGGCCGCTTTGTACAGGGACTCACACGCGGAGACGGTACGGTCGGTGAAGATATTACAGCTAACTTGCGTACCATTCGTGCGATTCCTTTGAAAATCAATGAGCCGTTGACGTTTGAAGTGCGCGGCGAGGCTTTCATGCCGAAACGTTCATTTGAACATTTGAATAAAGAAAAAGAAGAAAACGGTGAACAAGCTTTTGCGAACCCGCGAAATGCGGCCGCAGGTTCGTTACGCCAATTAGATTCTAAACTCGCAGCCAAACGTCGTTTAAGCATCTTCTTATACAGTGTGAATGATTTTACGAACTTCCATGCGAAAACACAAAGCGAAGCGTTAGATGAATTAGATGCGTTAGGCTTTAAAACCAATCAAAACCGTCAGCGTGTCGCAGATATTGAAGGTGTTTTAGAATACATTAAGCATTGGACAGAACAACGTGAAAAACTATCTTATGATATTGACGGTATAGTTATTAAAGTCAATGATATCGATGAGCAGGATGAACTGGGCTATACGCAAAAATCGCCAAGATGGGCAATTGCCTATAAATTCCCGGCTGAAGAAGTGGTCACAACCTTGCATGATATCGAGTTGAGTGTCGGACGAACAGGTGTAGTAACACCGACTGCAGTATTAGAACCTGTGCGTGTTGCAGGTACAACAGTATCTCGTGCTTCACTGCATAATGAAGACTTGATTCATGAGAAAGATATTCGTATCGGAGACAGTGTTGTGATTAAAAAAGCAGGGGACATTATACCAGAAGTGATTCGCAGTCTGCCTGATCGCAGACCAGAAGGCACAGAAACTTATCATATGCCGACACATTGTCCGAGCTGCGGCCACGAATTAGTACGTTTAGACGGAGAGGTCGCTTTACGCTGTATTAATCCGAAATGTCCTGCACAGCTCGTTGAAGGTATGATTCACTTTGTATCGAGACAAGCGATGAATATCGACGGCTTAGGTACGAAGTTGATTATGCAGCTGTATGAAAATGAAATCATTAAAGATGTTGCGGATTTATATTATCTGACGAAAGAAGACTTATTGCCGCTGGAACGTATGGGTGAGAAGAAAGCAGATAACTTGCTGAATGCGATTGAAGCTTCTAAACAAAATTCTTTAGAACATTTATTATTCGGTTTAGGCATCAGACATTTAGGTGTGAAGGCCAGCCAAGTGATTGCGGAACGTTTTGAAACTATGGAACGTATCTTTGAAGTGACTGAAGATGAATTGATGGAAATTCATGATATCGGCGATAAACTTGCGACATCATTAATCACTTATTTAAATAATGACGACATTATCGCTTTAATTGAAAAACTTCGCGCAAAAAATGTTAATATGAAGTATGAAGGTATCAAAACTTCAGAGATAGAGTCGGATTCTGAATTTAACGGATTAACGGTTGTATTAACAGGCAAATTACACAATATGACGCGTACAGAAGCTTCTAAATGGTTAGAAGCACAAGGTGCTAAAACAACCAGCAGTGTTACGAAGAATACAGACTTGGTGATTGCTGGCGAAGACGCCGGATCTAAATTGACTAAAGCTGAAAAGCTCGGGACTGAAATCTGGTCTGAAGAAGACTTTATCAAGAAGCAAAATGAAATTGACCAATAAACAATAGAGGAGATCGGGAATGAAGAAAACATGTGTATTACTCATCTCTCTCTTATTGATTCTCACGGCGTGTGGCAATAAGGATGAGCAACAAAATTCAACGAAAGAACAAGATGCAAAATCTGACTCTGGCAATGTAAAACATATTGCGACAGATAAGAATGTACAAGGTGATAACTATCGTACGCTGTTACCATTCAAAGAAAGCCAAGCAAGAGGTTTATTGCAGCAGAATATGGCAAACGGCTACAATGGCGACGACTTTGAAGATGGTTTGCTTGAACAAAGCAAAAAAGTATTCCCAACAGATGAATACTTATATCAAGATGGACAGTTTTTAGATAAGAAAACCATTTCTGCTTACCTCGGACCTAAGTATACGAAGTCTGAAATCGATAAGATGAAAGAAGACGAAAAGAAAGATAAAAATGCGAATGAAAATTTAGGATTGAATCCATCGCATCATGGTACAAAAGATGAAGAGAAAATCGCAGAAAAATCACCAGCTTATCTTTCTAATATTTTGGAACAAGACTTTTACGGCAGCAGCGATACAAAAGGCAAGAAAATCAAAGGTATGACTATCGGACTTGCGATGAACAGCGAATATTATTATCAAAAAGAAAAAGACGGCCCGACTTACAGCAAGCAATTAGATAAAGCCAAAGTTGAAAAAGAAGGCAAAAAAATGGCGGATGAAATGTTATCGCGTTTACGCGAACATAAAGCATTGAAAAAGATTCCGATTCATTTTGCGATTTACATTCAATCCGGGGAAAGCGATATTATTCCGGGTGAATTTGTAGCTGGCGCTACAGCGGATGATGAACAAACAAGAATCAACAACTGGCAAGAAATCAAAGAGAAATCGATTTTATTGCCGTCATCTGAAGCGGCAGATTTGAATGAAAACTTGAACAACAACTTCAAACAGTTCAATGATAATCTGCAATCTTATTTCCCTAACTTTACACAAGCAGTAGGGAAAGCAAAATTCAACGGCAAGAAACCATCGCATCTGACAATTGAAGTACCGATTGATTATTACGGCAAAGCTGAATTAACAGGTATCACACAATTCATCACACAACAAGCTGACAAATACTTCAGCAACATTGATGAATATGAAATCCATATTAAAGATGGTAATAATGCGCGTGCGTTAATTACTAAATATAAAGATGATAAAAACCCACACGTTCATATCTATAAAAATTAATACGCAATGATAAAAGGTGTCTTCGATTGAAGGCACCTTTTGTGTTAGGCAAAAAGAAAAGGCAGAAACATCTGAGTGTTCCTGCCTCATTAATCAGCTATGCAAAATTTGTTTTACTTCATCTAATTCGTTGATCGTACGTTCACTTGGTTTGCGTGTTAATTTACTAACTGCATAAGTAACAATGACACTCACAATAAATCCTGGAATGATTTCATACATACCGAAGAATTCTGAGATGTCTGCGAGCGGTTTGATCCAAACAATCCAAATAATAACCGTTGCTGCACCGGCAATCATACCGCTGACTGCACCCGCTCTTGTTAATCCTTTCCAGTATAAAGAGAAGAGGACAAGGGGACTGAATGATGCCCCAAAACCAGCCCAAGCATTGCCGACTAAGTTCAAAATAGTATCATTAGGCGACCAAGCAATCCATATTGCGACAATGGCTACTGCCATAACACTTAAACGGCCGACTAAGACAAATTCTTTTTCATGCTTTTCTACGTTGGCTTTTTTGCCGCGAATCAATTTATAGAAGTCTTCAGTCAATGAACTTGAAGTCACTAATAATTGAGACGAAATTGTGCTCATAATAGCAGCAAGGATAGCTGCTAATAAGAAGCCGCCGACTAATGGATGGAATAAAATCTGGCTCATAATAATGAATAATGTTTCTGGGTCATGCAGTGTGATTTTATAGTCAGGCACAAAGGCAATACCTGTTAAACCGACTAAGCAGGCACCTGCTAAACCGACAGCCATCCATAAAATTCCGACACGGCGTGCAATTGGTAATAACTTAAATGATTTGATCGACATAAAACGAACAATGATATGAGGTTGTCCGAAGTAACCTAAGCCCCAAGAGAATAATGAAATGATGCCAAGGACTGTAGTACCTCTGAATAAATCTAAGTTCGTTGGTTTCATATCTGAAATCTGGCTGAATGTATCCCAGCCGTTCAATTTCAATAATGCGACAATCGGAACCATGACCATTGCGACTAACATAATGACGCCTTGGAAGAAATCTGTAATCGAAACCGCTAAATAACCGCCTAAAAAAGTGTAAAAAATAACGATAACAGCTACCATAATCAAGCCGTATCGATAATTGAGACCGAATGCGGTTTCGAATAATTTACCTCCTGAAACAAATCCAGAATGCGTGTATAAGGTGAAGAAGATAACGATAATCGAACCGGAAATAATTTTAATAATGTTGGAATGATCATCTAATCTGTTCTTGAAAAAGTCTGGCAAGGTGATGGCATTGCCGGCTAGTTCTGTATAAACACGTAATCTTGGTGCGACAATAAAGTAATTTAAATATGCGCCTAATGTTAAACCAATCGTAATCCAAATTGCGGATAAACCTGTTGCATATACAGAACCAGGCAATCCCATAATCATCCAGCCGCTCATATCAGAAGCGCCGGCAGACAGTGCTGTGATGTAGGGGCCGATGTTTCGGCCTCCCAACATGTATTCGCTTAAATTTCCCGTTGACTGTTTATAGCCATAGATACCGATGATAACTAAAACAAGAAAGTATACACCAATCATGATGTATGTTTGCCAGTCAGCATCGATTTGACTACTCACTGAAGTACCTAAAATAAACATCGTGGTTTCCCCCTTTTTCTCATTGATGATTCAATGTATATGCATTATTATACAACAATTCTGAAAAAAGGGAATATTTATTTTTTGCAAAATGGAAAATAAATCGTGATAACGACAGTATTTAGGACGGTTTTTGTTATGAAAGTGTTTTCAACGCTTTAAAGCAAATACGCAGTATCTTTATAACCCGATATGCATAAAAGTCCATGAATCTTTATTTCTTTTTGATAACGAATGGAAAAAATTTGCATTTGAAGTTCAGAATGATTAAGTTAAAGGGGAGTCATTACCTGATATACGGGTATTTTGAACTAAAAAATTTAGATTTTTGACGATTTTTTTGATACAATTTTATGATGAAGTATTATTAAGGAGGCAATTCATTAATGGCTAGAGTATCACGTGAAGAAGTTGAACATATTGCAAATTTGTCTAGACTTCATATTTCACCAGAGGAAACAACTGAAATGCAAGACACATTAGAAACAATCCTAAACTTTGCCCAACAAATTGATACAGCAGATACGAGCGAGGTTGAACCTACGTATCACGTATTGGATTTACAAAATGTATTAAGAGAGGATAAAGCAATCAAAGGCATTCCTCAAGAGCTTGCACTCAAAAATGCAAAAGAAACAGAAGATGGACAATTTAAAGTGCCATCAGTTATCAGCGGGGAGGATGCGTAATGTCTATTCGTTATGAATCAGTTGAAAAGTTAAGCGAAATGATTAAGAACAAAGAAATTAAACCTTCTGAAGTTGTTAAGGATATTTATGATGCAATTGAAGAAACAGATCCTACAATCAAATCATTCTTAGCTTTAGATAAAGAAAATGCAATCAAAAAAGCAGAAGAGCTAGATGAATTGCAAGCGAAAGACCAAATGGAAGGTAAACTATTCGGTATCCCAATGGGTATCAAAGACAACATTATTACTGAAGGTCTTGAAACAACATGTGCAAGTAAAATGCTAGAAGGGTTCGTACCTATTTATGAATCAACAGTAATGAGAAAATTGCATGATGAAAATGCAGTGTTGATTGGTAAATTAAACATGGACGAATTCGCAATGGGCGGTTCTACAGAAACTTCTTACTTCAAGAAAACTGTTAACCCATTTGACCACAAAGCTGTACCTGGCGGTTCATCAGGCGGTTCAGCAGCAGCTGTAGCAGCTGGTTTAGTACCATTCAGCTTAGGTTCAGATACTGGCGGTTCTATTCGTCAGCCAGCAGCTTATTGCGGTATCGTAGGTATGAAACCTACATATGGTCGTGTATCACGTTTTGGTTTAGTTGCGTTCGCATCATCATTAGACCAAATCGGACCTTTAACACGTAATGTTAAAGACAACGCAATTGTATTAGAAACAATTGTAGGTGTAGATAAAAATGATTCAACAAGCGCACCAGTTGAAGATAATGATTTCACTTCAGAAATCGGCAAAGACATCAAAGGCATGAAAATTGCATTACCTAAAGAATATTTAGGCGAAGGTGTTTCTGATGAAGTGAAAGCAGCGGTACGCAATGCGGTTGAAATTTTAGAAGGCGAAGGCGCAATTGTAGAAGAAGTATCATTACCGAATACAGGCTATGGTATTCCATCTTATTACGTTATCGCATCATCTGAAGCTTCTTCTAACTTATCTCGTTTCGATGGTATTCGTTACGGTTACCATTCAAAAGAAGCGAATACACTTGAAGAATTATACAAATTATCACGCAGCGAAGGCTTCGGTAAAGAGGTAAAACGTCGTATTTTACTTGGAACATTCGCATTAAGTTCTGGTTACTACGATGCTTACTACAAAAAATCACAAAAAGTCAGAACATTAATCCGTCAAGACTTTGATAAAGTCTTTGAAGAATACGATGTAGTTGTAGGTCCTACAACACCAACAGCTGCCTTCAACATTGGTGATGAAATCAATGATCCGTTGACAATGTATGCAAACGACTTATTAACTACTCCAGTTAACCTTGCCGGCTTACCAGGTATCTCTATACCTTGCGGACAAACTAATAACAGACCGATCGGATTACAGTTTATCGGCAAACCATTTGATGAAAAAACACTTTACCGTGTCGCTTATCAATTTGAACAACAATACAACTTACATGATGCATATCAAAATTTATAAGGAGTGTTAATGATGCATTTTGAAACAGTCATTGGACTAGAGGTCCACGTAGAACTGAAAACAGATTCTAAAATGTTCTCTCCATCACCAGCGCATTTCGGAGCAGAACCAAACACAAATACGAATGTTATCGACTTAGCATACCCTGGTGTGCTTCCAGTTGTTAACGAACGTGCCGTTGACTGGGCTATGCGTGCCGCAATGGCATTAAACATGGAAATTGCGACGGAATCTAAATTCGATCGTAAAAACTATTTCTACCCAGATAACCCGAAAGCTTACCAAATTTCACAATTTGACCAACCTATCGGGGAACATGGTTATATCGATATCGAAGTAGACGGCGAAACAAAACGTATTGGTATTACGCGTCTTCACATGGAAGAAGATGCGGGTAAATCAACACATAAAGATGGCTATTCATTAGTAGACTTGAACCGTCAAGGTACACCGTTAATCGAAATCGTATCTGAACCAGATATCCGTTCACCTCAAGAAGCATATGCTTACCTTGAAAAATTACGTTCTATTATCCAATATACAGGCGTATCTGACGGTAAAATGGAAGAAGGTTCACTTCGTTGCGATGCGAACATTTCATTACGTCCATACGGACAAGAAGAGTTCGGTACAAAAGCAGAGCTTAAAAACTTAAACTCATTCAACTATGTGCGTAAAGGCTTAGAATATGAAGAAAAACGCCAAGAAGAAGAATTATTAAATGGCGGAGAAGTACTTCAAGAAACACGTCGTTTCGACGAATCTACTGGTAAAACAATCTTAATGCGTGTTAAAGAAGGATCAGACGATTACCGTTACTTCCCAGAACCAGACATCGTACCTTTATACGTTGACGAAGCTTGGAAAGAACGTGTACGTCAAACAATTCCTGAATTACCAGACGTACGTAAGAAAAAATACGTTGAAGAATTCGGCCTTCCAGCATACGATGCGCACGTATTAACACTTACAAAAGAAATGTCAGATTTCTTCGAAGAAGCAGTTGAAAAAGGTGCAGACGTTAAATTAACTTCTAACTGGTTAATGGGCGGCGTAAACGAATACTTGAACAAAAACCAAGTTGAACTTCAAGATACAAAATTAACACCAGAAAATCTTGCTGGTATGATTAAGTTGATTGAAGACGGTACAATGAGCAGTAAAATCGCTAAGAAAGTTTTCCCTGAATTAGCACAAAACGGTGGAGACGCTAAACAAATCATGGAAGACAAAGGCTTAGTACAAATCTCTGACGAATCAGTACTATTAAACTTCGTTACAGAAGCATTAGACAACAACCCGCAATCAGTAGAAGACTTCAAAAACGGTAAAGGCCGTGCAAAAGGCTTCTTAGTGGGTCAAATCATGAAAGCTTCTAAAGGACAAGCAAACCCTCAAATCGTCAACAAACTATTAGCACAAGAATTAGACAAACGCTAATACACACAAACACCAAAGACTAGTGAGCAATCGCTAGTCTTTTTTATATCATCAAACAAAAAGAAAAACTAAACCATACAACAATCCCGCCATTTTGATTATAATAAAAGTAATACGCCAAAAATCATACATAACCAACAAAGCAACATTCAGAAACAAACATAAAAGCAAAACCATAAGGAAGTGACATAATGCATAACACACAAACTAAAAAGAATATACCTGAACTACGCTTTCCAGAGTTTGAGGGAGAGTGGGAAGGGAGAAAGGTTAAAGAAGAATTCAAGGTTATATCAGGTTCTACGCCGCTTCGTTCAAAAAATGAATATTTTAATGAAAACGGTATACCTTGGGTTAAGACTATGGACTTAAATAATTCTGAAGTAAATTCAGTTTCAGAAAGAGTATCAGATATAGCTGTTAGTGAGTTGAATTTGATAGTTATACCTGAAGGTACAGTACTAATAGCCATGTATGGAGGTTTCAATCAAATCGGAAGAACCGGTTTACTAACATTCCAATCGACAATTAATCAAGCTATATCAGCTCTATTAGATATCAATAAGAAACATAATCCATACTTTTTTCAGAACTATTTTAACTATAAGGTAAATAAGTGGAGAAGGTATGCTGCTAGTAGTAGAAAAGATCCTAATATTACGAAAAAAGATATTGAAAATTTCAACGTTATTTTCCCTACATTAAATGAACAACAAAAAATCGGTACTTTCTTCAGCAAACTTGATCAACAAATTGAACTAGCAGAAAAGAAAGTAAGCTTGCTACAAGAACAAAAGAAAGGCTATATGCAGAAAATTTTCTCACAACAGTTACGATTTAAAGGCGAAAATGGAAATAACTATCCAGAGTGGGAAGAGAAGAAGTTGGGTACCATTGCTCAAATGTATAGCGGTGGAACTCCAGACTCGAAGAATAGTAGCTATTATACAGGTGATATACCATTTATACGTTCTGGTGAAATAGGAGAAAAAACTACTGCACTATTTATAAATGATACAGCACTACAGAATTCCGCAGCTAAAAAAGTGAAAGTAAATGATATATTGTACGCATTATATGGAGCTACTAGTGGTGAAGTTGCTATTAGTAAGATTGAAGGCGCTATAAACCAAGCAGTACTTTGCATTAAAACTCAGGAAAACAATGTGTATTTGTATAATGTTTTACGAAATAAAAAGGAGAATATAATACGAAAATATTTACAAGGAGGGCAAGGTAATTTATCTGCAAGTATAATTAAGCAAATAGAAGTAAAGCTACCTATAATTTCTGAACAACAAAAAATCGGCGCTTTCTTCAGTAAACTTGATCAGCGTATTGAATTAGCTGAACAAAAGGTAGAACAGCTTAAGGAACAAAAGAGAGGTTTGTTACAAAAGATGTTTGTTTAACTGTTTTTGGTTTTGGTGGATATGTTGATGTTGTGTAGGAATTTAGTGAATTGAACCATTAATACTTTCAAGTAGCGTTGAAATCATTTAAAATTGAATGTGAGTAAAAATGATGAGGGATTATTTATGAGAAAACGAGCGAGAATTATTTATAATCCGACTTCGGGTAAGGAATTGTTTAAAAGAATGCTTCCAGAAGTCTTGATTAAATTGGAACAAGCAGGATTCGAAACAAGTGCATATGCAACGCAGAAGGCTGGAGATGCGACAATCGAAGCGAAACGTGCCTTACACGAAGACTATGAAATGTTAATCGTAGCTGGCGGTGACGGTACATTAAATGAAGTAGTTAATGGTGTAGCAGAACATCCGAATCGTCCTAAAATCGGTGTAATTCCTATGGGTACTGTAAATGATTTCGGACGTGCGCTTCATTTGCCTACGGATATTTTAAGCGCGGTAGATGTGATTATCAAAGGCCATACTGTGAAAGTAGATATCGGTAAAATGAACAGTCGCTATTTTATCAACTTGGCAGCTGGGGGACGTATTACAGAAGTGTCTTATGAGACTTCCAGCAAGCTGAAAACATTTGTCGGTCCGTTTGCGTACTATATCAAAGGTATGGAAATGCTGCCGGAAATGAAAAATGTCGATGTACGTGTAGAATATGACGGTAAAGTCTTCCAAGGCGAGATTTTATTGTTCTTGTTAGGTTTAACGAACTCTATGGCAGGTTTTGAGAAACTTGTACCGGATGCTAAATTAGATGACGGCTACTTCACGTTGATTATTGTTGAGAAAGCCAACTTAGCTGAATTAGGCCACATCATGACACTAGCTTCAAGAGGGGAACATATTAAACACCCTAAAGTCATTTATGAAAAAGCAAAATCAATCAATGTATCATCTTTTGAACAAATGCCTTTAAATGTGGATGGCGAGTATGGCGGACAATTACCGGCCAACTTCTTGAACTTAAAGCAGCATATTGAAGTATTTACACCTGCAAATGTCGACAATAAAGAATTAACAGAACAAGATTAGTAAGCATTGAAAAGGTTAGGACTTAGTCAAACAAGCCTGACCTTTTTTCTATGGAGGTTAAAGTGTGGAAACATTAAAGAAAAATCAAGTCTTTAAAGGACAAGTCGTTGATTTAACACATGAAGGACATGGTGTAGTTAAAATCGATCGATATCCTGTATTTGTCCCTAAAGCACTTACGGGCGAAGAAATAGAATTCAAACTGATTAAAGTCAATAAAAACTTTGCGATAGGTAAGTTACTAGAAATTTTTACCGAAAGCAAAGACAGAGTAGAACCTCCATGTGTTTATTATGATAAATGCGGAGGCTGCCAGCTGCAGCACTTAGATTATCAAGCGCAATTAGAAATGAAGCGCAACCAAGTGGTGAATTTATTCCATCGCAAAGGCAAGTTTACGTCAACGCCGATCAATGAAACGATTGGTATGATGAATCCATGGAATTATCGTAATAAATCACAAATTCCTGTGGGACAAAACAGCGAAGGTGCGCCGATTATGGGCTTCTATCGCCAACGCAGCCATGACATCATTGATATGGAAGAGTGCTTAATACAAGACAGCATTCAAAATCAACTTATGCGTATGATTCGTGCATTGCTTTCAGAACATAATGTATCGATTTATGATGAGAAGCGAAAAGAAGGCTTATTGCGTCATGTGATAATCCGTGTAGGCTATACTTCACGAGAAGTAATGGTTGTCTTTGTGACAAATGGTAAGAAATTCAAACAAGCAAAAGCAATAATTAAGCAGATGGTTGAAGCGGTACCTAATATTAAAAGTGTGATTCAAAATATTAACGAAACACACTCGAATGTCATCATGGGTAAAAAATCCAAAACACTTTACGGCAAAGATGAAATCACAGATGAGCTGGATTCAGTTGAATTTGAAATCAGCGATCAATCCTTCTATCAAATCAATGCTTCTCAAACAGTTAAACTATATAATAAAGCATTAGAGTATGCAGGATTAACAGGTGAAGAAACTGTACTCGATACGTATTGCGGTATCGGTACAATTGGTTTATATATGGCAGAAAAAGCGAAACATGTATATGGTGTCGAAGTTGTACCAGCGGCTATTGAAGATGCGAAGAAAAATGCCAAACTGAATGGCTACGATAATACTACTTTTGTATGCGGAAAAGCAGAATCCGTCATTATGGATTGGAAACAACAAGGCATTCAACCAGATGTTGTGATGGTAGATCCGCCGCGCAAAGGCTGCGATGAACAATTCTTACGTACTTTACTAGAATTGAATCCTAAGCGGATTGTCTATATCTCTTGTAATCCATCAACTCAACAAAGAGATGCACATATTCTGGCAGAAGGTTATGAACTTAAAGAAATCACACCAGTAGATATGTTCCCGCAGACAGCACATATCGAAACTGTAGCTTTGTTTGAACGTAAATAATAATAAAGACATAGTTAAAAAGCGAGATTTCTTATTGGTTATAGAAATCTCGCTTTTTAATGTGATAATACGTTTCTTTTACTTGTCATTGTGATAATATTGTTCTATACATAAATAAGATAGACAACGTAAAATAAGCAGCGTTTAATACCGCTTATTTTGGTTTAGGAGGACAACTATGACTATTGAATTAAAGAACGATGAATTAACAGTGCAATTTAAAGAGTTTGGAGGGGCATTATCTTCTATCAAAGATAACGATGGCGTAGAATATCTTTGGCAAGGCGATCCTGAATATTGGAGCGGTCAAGCACCTGTATTGTTTCCGATTTGCGGAAGCTTAAGAGATGACAAAGCAATTTATCATTTAAACGGCAAACAAGATGTGACAGGTCATATACCAAGACACGGGCTTGTGAGAAAGAAAGATTTTAAATTTGAACAAGTCTCAGACAACAGTGTCGCATTTTCTATTACACCTGATGAAACAATGCTAGAGAATTATCCCTACCATTTCGAACTAAAAATTGTTTATACATTAACAGGTAAAACAATTCGTGTTGAATACCAAGTAACGAACCATGAAGATTTTCAACGTATGCCGTATAGTATCGGCGGGCACCCTGGATTTAATTGTCCGCTTGTTGAGGGAGACCAATACGAAGATTATTACTTAGAATTTGAACATGCGGAAACAACAAATGTACCAAAACCATTTCCCGAAACTGGTTTATTAGATGTATTAGACAGAACATCATTCCTTACTGATCAAAAAACATTAGATTTAACTTATGATTTATTTGATTATGATGCAGTGACTTTAGATCGATTACATTCACGCAGTATTGCATTACGTTCGCATAAACATGAAAAAGGTGTGAGAGTAGACTTTAAAGATTTCTCTAATATCATTCTTTGGTCAACAACTAACAAAAGTCCGTTTATCGCTATAGAACCATGGAGTGCTTTATCTACATCATTAAAAGAAAATGATGTATTAGAAGAAAAACCGCAAGTTTCCTTTGTGGAAAGCGGACAAACAGATAAAAAATCTTTTGAGATTACTGTTTTATAAAGTTTATCAATCAACTGTAACAGTCAAAATATTGAACAAAATAAAAACGAGATTCTGTTTCGATAACAGAAATCTCGTTTTATTTTGTAAATGATTGTTTATTTCGGTTCACGTTGGAAAGGGCCTTTAGGTTCGATTAATTCTAAGTTTGTGCCGTCTGGATCTTTAAAGTAAACAACACCTGTGCCAAAACCAGATTGTAAGCCGTCGCCTTCTTCGAAGTATAATGGATCGCCTTCAGGTTCCACACCAATGTCTTTAAGTCTTTCAATTGCTGCTTCTAAATCTTCAACTTCTAAACACATATGCATAGCACTGATTTGTTCGTTGGAATAAGAAGTCTGTGTTGATTCAGGTTTTACATATTCTAAAACATCAATGTTAATGTTGTCTAAGTGAAAGTTCGCGTATTTAATTAAAGTATCGTCTAGGCCTTGAGATTGCGCCATTCTTTTTCCGCCGATTTCATCTTTATTGGCTATTTTTTCACCAAATAATGGTTCATAGAATTCAATAGCTTTGTCTAAATTACTAACAGTAATACCTACATGGTTGACTAGTGAAAATCCATTATTGCTCATCTTATCCATCCTTCATTGTATATATTTATTGTGCAGTGCTATTGGTTAAAAGACTGAGATTAGTTATCTTGAGATGAATTAGAACTTTCTCCGCCTTTTTTACCGATTTCTTGGAAATGTTCAGAGCTGTACTCTTCAGAAGTAGCTTCTCCGCCTTTGCGTCCAGCTTCTTCGTGACTCATTTTCTGATTAGAGTTAGATGTATTGTTTGAGTTAGATGAATTACTATTATTAGATTGAGAAGTCGTGTTGTTAGAACTTTCTCCGCCTTTTTTACCGATTTCTTGGAAATGTTTTGAGCTGTATTCTTCA
The DNA here is from genome assembly GCF_003344575.1 of Staphylococcus sp. EZ-P03. Classification (NCBI taxonomy): domain Bacteria; kingdom Bacillati; phylum Bacillota; class Bacilli; order Caryophanales; family Staphylococcaceae; genus Staphylococcus; species Staphylococcus sp. EZ-P03. The sequence goes on from NZ_QPMO01000005.1 coordinate 75,962, forward strand.
GAAGTAGTTTCTCCGCCTTTGCGTCCAGCTTCTTCGTGGCTCATTTTGTTTTCATTATTAGTCATAAAGCATTCTCCTTTATTTTAAGATTTAGGACTTTAAGTAAAGTGTTAACATTCAAGTCTATTTTGTTATTCCTTATTAAGAGGGTAATAAACTGGTTTAACTCCATTATTTACAAAGTTAAAAAGAAATTATAAATAATTAATGTGTAGATAAAATGAATAAGGTGTTTCGGAAAGATTGTGTTATAAGCATTTAAAATTCATGATTGGCTAATGTCATATATAATGTAGAGTGAGAGAAGATAAAAAGGGAGGTGAATGAGATGAGTGAGCGACGGATTATCCATATAGATATGGACTATTTTTATGCCCAAGTAGAGATGCGGGATAATCCTAAACTAAAAGGAAAGCCTGTGATTGTCGGCGGTAAAGCCAGCGGACGCGGGGTTGTATCCACTGCATCTTATGAAGCACGAAAGTATGGTGTTCATTCAGCAATGCCGATGGCACAAGCGCATAAATTATGTCCGGACGGTTATTATATTCAACCACGCTTTGAAGCTTATAGAGAGACATCTAAAATCATTATGGATATCTTTAAAAGCTATACAGAAGTGGTAGAACCGATGTCGCTTGATGAAGCCTATTTGGATATCACTCATCTCGTGCGGCCTGATCTGCCTGCTTCGGTCATTGCACAATATATACGCAATGATATTTGGGAGAAAACCGGACTAACCGCTTCTGCAGGCATTTCTTACAATAAATTCCTAGCCAAACTCGCAAGCGGTATGAATAAACCGAACGGCATGATGATTATCAACTATCAAAATGTACATGCTTTATTGATGGAATTAGATATCGGCGGGTTTCCTGGTGTAGGCAAAGCAACCAAAGAAGTCATGCATGAACACGGCATCTATACCGGTCAGGATTTATACGATACAGATGAACGTGAATTAATCCGTGTCTTCGGTAAACGCGGTCATTCGTTATATGAGAAAGCACGCGGCAGAGGATCAAATGTGGTGAAATCACATCGCATACGAAAATCTGTAGGCACAGAAAGGACATTCTCTACTGATGTTAATGATGACGATGAAATTTTATTAAAAGTAAGAGAATTAAGCGAGAAAACAGCCGAGCGTTTAAGCAAGATACAAAAATCCGGCAAGACAGTCACCGTTAAAATCAAAACACATAAATTTGAAACACTATCGCGTCAACGCAGTTTAAGAGATCCTGTACGTAATGAAGTAGATATTTATAACACAGCCTATGCACTTTACAATGAATTGAAAGATCCGGATGTGCCGATTCGCTTAATTGGTGTGACAGTAGGGAACTTAGAAAAAACGGAATATCAAAATATGTCGATTTATGATTTTATTTAGGAGAAATTTAAGAAGAAAGATGGAATTAAGCCGATTGAATAATGGTTAAGAATGTTCAATCGGTTAACCTTTATCTGATAAATTTTTGCCGTAAATAGCGAGCATATCAGACAAGCTGTCATAATGTTTAAGCAGTCTGAAAGTAATCATCGCACAGGCTTTCGCATCATTTAAGGCATCATGATGGCCATGGAAATCTAAATGGTAATAATCCATCATATATTTTAAACCATAGCGGTTATTATTGATGGTTCTGCGTGCAAGCTGAAGTGAACAAAAGTAGGTCATTTCAGGTGTCTTCAAACCTAAAGCTTGAATACTCGCATGCATGACTGTCATATCAAATGCGGCATTATGCGCGACAACTGGCAAACCATCTATGAACTGCATCATATAGGGCAGTACAAAGTTGAAATCCGGTGATGTTTTCACATCATCAGGCTGAATGCCATGGACATTGATATTTTGTTGAGAAAAATAGTCATGAGGATTGACTAAAGTATAGAAGGTTTCGATGATTTCATTAATCACGACTTTGACCATCCCGACAGAGCAGATACTTGTACGCTTGCCGTTTGCGGTTTCAAAGTCTAAAGCAACAAATGCATTTTCTTGTTTCAAACAGATCGACCTTTCATATATAAGATTTTTAAGTAGTAAAATCTTACTGGAAAGCATAATAGGAGTCAAGCAATTGATTTTGATGTTTGACGTAGATTATTTTTATTTAAAGACTTTGTCATGTTATAATTATTCAGGTTAAAACTTAGAGGAGTGAAGCGAATGAGACAATGGACGGCGATTAACTTAGCAAAGTTAGCGCGTAAAGCCAGCAGAGCAGTCGGCAAACGCGGAACAGATTTGCCGGGTCAAGTTGCAAGAAGAATTGATAAAGATATATTACGAAATTTAGCAGAAAAAGTAGATGACGTTGTGTTTATCAGCGGTACGAACGGTAAAACAACAACATCGAATTTAATCGGACATACATTAAAAGCTAACAATATAGATATTATTCATAATAATGAAGGTGCGAATATGGCTGCAGGGATTACTTCAGCATTTATCGTACAAAGCAATCCAAATACCAAAATCGCAGTCATTGAAATAGATGAAGGCTCTATTCCTAGAGTATTAAAAGAAATGACACCGACAATGATGGTGTTTACCAACTTCTTCCGCGACCAAATGGATCGCTTCGGAGAAATTGATATTATGGTTGACAACATTGCGAAAGCCATCAGCAACAAAGGTATTAAATTACTGTTGAATGCGGATGATCCGTTTGTCAGCCGTTTGAAGATCGCAAGTGCATCGAACATCTATTACGGTATGAAAGCACATGCGCATGAATTCGAACAAAGTACAATGAATGAAAGCAAATACTGTCCAAACTGCGGCCGTTTATTAGTATATGATTATATACATTACAATCAAATCGGACATTATCATTGTAAATGCGGCTTTAAACGTGAACAGCCGAAATATGAAGTCGACAAATTTACAGTGTCGCCGTTTATCCATTTAACAATCGGCGATACAACTTTCGATATGAAAATTGCAGGGGACTTTAATGCGTATAATGCGATTGCGGCATACAGTGTGCTGCGTGAACTTGGTTTAAATGATGCGTCTATCAAAAAAGGATTCGAAACGTATACTTCAGATAACGGACGTATGCAGTACTTTAAATCAGGATCTAAAGAAGCAATGATCAACTTAGCGAAGAACCCTGCAGGTATGAATGCCAGTCTTTCTATGGGAGAACAATTAGAAGGCAGAAAAGTCTATGTTATCAGCTTAAACGACCATGCGGCTGATGGGCGCGATATCTCATGGATTTATGATGCGGACTTCGAAAAGTTAAGCAATCAAGATATCGAAGCGATTATTGTGACAGGCAATCGTGCAGAAGAATTACAGCTGCGTTTGAAATTAGCAGAAGTAGATGTTCCTGTAACTGTTGAACGCGACATTTACAAAGCTACAGCGAAAACGATGGATTACACAAGTAAGACTGTCGCAATTCCGAACTATACGTCTCTAGCGCCTATGCTGGAACAATTAAATCGTTCGTTTGAAATGAGGGAACAAAGATGAATGAATTAACGTTATATCATTTTATGACAGATAAATTGAATTTATATAGCGATATCGGCAATATCATCGCACTCAAGCAGCGTGCAAAATGGCGCAATATTAAATTGAATGTTGTGGAAGTCAATGAAACAGAAGGTGTTACCTTAGATGGTTGCGATATCTTCTTTATCGGCGGCGGCAGCGACCGTGAACAAGCACTAGCTACGAAAGAATTAAGTAAAATCAAAGGACAGCTGAAAGATGCGATTGAAGGCGGCATGCCTGGTTTGACTATTTGCGGCGGTTATCAATTCTTAGGTACTAAATATATCACTCCAGACGGTACAGAATTAGAAGGCTTAGGCATTTTAGATTTCTATACACAGTCTAAAAAAGAACGTTTGACAGGCGATATCGTTATTGAAAGCGAAACATTCGGTACAATTGTCGGTTTTGAGAATCATGGCGGCAGAACGTATCATAACTTCGATACATTCGGCAAAGTCAAACATGGTTACGGCAATAATGAAGAAGATAAACGAGAAGGTATTCATTATAAAAACTTATTAGGAACATATCTGCATGGACCGATTTTACCGAAGAATCATGAACTGACAGATTATTTATTAGAAAAAGCATGCGAAAGAAAAGGTATTCCATTTGAACCGCGTCAATTGGATAATACTGAAGAAGAAGCGGCGAAACAAGCCATTGTCGATCGTTTTGAAAAACAACATTAATCAAAAAAAGGTCACCTTTCAAAGTTTGGAAGGTGACCTTTCTTTACGCATAACGCTCATCTAGAATACGATATGTCATTAATATTTCGTATATGATATGGCTTTTGACTTGCTGCTTTTCAAATTCATCTAAACGAATAATACTTTGTTTTAATGTTTCGGCACAATTATCTTCACGTTCGAAGCCGCCGGTTTCAATAATCTCATCAATACTTTCTGCTATTTTTAATATGGCTTGTGTTTCTTTTTCTGTAAAGGTAAACGCTGTTTTCTTAGGCAGATAAACAATGTTAGATAAATGCGTAATAAAGAGACGGTCAGTATGCGCACGGTTGGATAAGCCTTTTAATTTCACCCAATCTTCTTGGTCTTTGTGGTATTCTAGCTCATCTTTTTGATAACGAATCAATGTATCTACACGTAAAATCGCTGAAAGCAGTTTTTCTAATTTTTGGTTGGTTTTAGTAGAATTGAATTTTTTGTTCACTAATTCTTTAAGACGCAAACTGTATAAGTGATACATATCTGTTTCGACTTTTTGTGCAGATTGTGCGACTTGGTCGTAATAACGCGGCGGCAAGATAACTAAGTTTACCAGACCTGCAGTGACCAAACCGATTACCGCTGTTAATAGACGTGAAAAGAAATTAAAGAGGTAATGATCGCCGATACCTGGAATCATTGCCATCGCAGTTAAAGTTGCGACTGTAATACCGTCATGCAATTTCAATTTTGCACAAATAAAGATGGTACAAGTTGCACTCATCGCATAAGCAAGTGCAGATTGATCACTGAAGATATACGTAAACAATACAGCCAGCAATGCACCGATAACGGTAGCAGGCAGTCGTTTATAGCCTTTTTTAAGTGAAGCTTTGGCAGTGGGTTCAATCGTAACGATTGCTGTGAGTGTGGCGTAGATTGGATTTAAGTTTAAAGCCATACAGAAGAAGGCGGTTAAAAAAGTGGCAAGCCCTGTTTTAATCGTCCGAGCTCCGATAATTTTGTGATACCATTTGTCCTTTGTCATTTCTTATTCCCTCGCTTGATGTTCGCAACTCAGTTGAAACATACATCCATTCAACAGGCAGACATTCTTGTACCTGTGTTGTACAAATTTAGTATAACAAACATTTTTTGATATAATAAGGAAGAATGAGTATCAATTATGATAAATTCGTATCATAGTGAACTTTATAAAGCGCGTGTACGCTTAACTAATAATTTATGTATAAGGAAAGGGATCTCACATGATTGTAAAAACAGAAGAAGAACTACAAGGATTAAAAGAAATAGGCTACATCTGTGCATTAGTCAGAGATACAATGCAAGCCGCAACTAAACCAGGTGTCACTACAAAAGAATTAGATGACATCGCAAAAGATTTATTTGAAGAACACGGTGCTTTATCAGCACCTATCCATGATGAAAACTTCCCAGGCCAAACATGTATCAGTGTCAACGAAGAAGTAGCACATGGTATTCCAGGCAAACGCAAAATCCGTGAAGGAGACTTAGTGAATATCGATGTCTCTGCATTGAAAAACGGTTTATATGCGGATACTGGTATTTCATTTGTAGTTGGGGAATCAAGCGATCCGATGAAACAAAAAGTATGCGAAGTGGCTGAAGAAGCATTTGATAATGCGATGAAAAAAGTAAAACCAGGCAGCAAGTTAAGCCAAATCGGCAAAGCAGTTCATGCGACTGCACGCAAAAATGATTTGAAAGTCATCCGCAACTTAACAGGCCATGGTGTCGGCAGTTCACTACATGAAGCACCGAACTATGTCTTGAACTACTTTGACCCTAAAGAGAAAACATTGCTTAAAGAAGGTTTAGTCTTAGCCGTTGAACCATTCATTTCTTCAAACGCAACATTTGTGACAGAAGGTAAAAATGATTGGGCATTTGAAACAAGCGATAAAAGTTATGTGGCACAAATCGAACACACAGTGATTGTGACAAAAGACGGCCCATTGCTTACTACTAAAATCGACAAAACTGAAGCATAGTCTGCAGATAGAGATGCATTTGATGCATGTTTAGGACTAAAGTATGAAAGTAAAATGGTTCCAGAGCCTATTAAGAGGCTGCTGGAATTATTTTATAATGGAATCAATAATAAATGAGGTGGTTCCATGAATATATTGAGTCTTTACTTAGAAAATTTCTATCACAGTACAATCAGAAACAGTATTGTCAATTGCCAAGAGCATTTGAATCGAAAATTGCACTCAACACAGCAATATATAGCATACTTAAATCGTAAAAGAAAAAATATTGTTGAATATATCGAAAAACTGACAATGGAAGTTGAAAATAAATATATCGATTTAATGGATCAGTATCAGATTTCAAACATCCAACGCATGGAAAATATTGATAATGCTGAATTATCAGCGTTGATGGAAGATTTGAATGAAGCGGAATCTGACTGTGCAAAAATTGAAGCGGACTTATCACGTCAAAACAAAACACGAATTACATTAGAAAGAGAATGTGATATGATTGCACAAATGAGTTTAGTTGCATAGAAAAGGTGGCGAAACATGACAAATAAATATATTTCAACAGAGATGTTGATTATCTTTACCGCATTAATGATTATTGCCAATTTTTATTATATCTTTTTTGAAAAAATAGGCTTCCTGCTCGTTCTGTTATTAGGGACGATATTAATCTATGTCGGCTATCTGTACTTCCATAAAATCAGAGGGCTGTTAGCCTTTTGGATAGGGGTACTGATGGTCGCATTTACGCTGCTTTCAAACAAATATACGATTATTATTTTGTTTATTTTCTTAGTATTCATCATTATTCGCTATATCGTATTCAAGTTTAAGCCGATGAAGATTATCGCAACAGACGAAGATGTGACGTCTCCGCAATTTATCAAACAGAAGTGGTTCGGCAACCAAAGAACACCTGTTTATGTGTATAAGTGGGAAGACTTGCAGATTCAGCATGGTATCGGCGATGTGCATATTGATTTAACGAAAGCCGCAAATATCAAAGAAAATAATACGATTGTGATTCGACATTTCATCGGAAGAATCCAAATTATTGTACCGATGAATTATAATATCAATCTGCATGCAGCTGCCTTTTACGGGAATGCAACGGTGAATCAAGAAACAGTGAAAATTGAAAACAATCATATCCAGCTGAAAGAAGAGACTAAAGAAGAAAACTATAATATTAATATTTATACTTCTACCTTTATCGGAGATGTTGAGGTGGTTTATAGATGAACCACTATATCAGAGCAATCGGCTCGATGCTGATACTGATTTACAGTATTTTAGCGATATTCTTTTTTATCGATAAAGTATTTGTTAATATTATTTACTTTCAAGGCATGTTTTATACGCAGATCTTCGGCATACCGGTGTTCTTATTCTTAAATATCTTAGTGATATTAATGAGTATTATCGTAGGGTCTGTACTTGCGTATAAAGTGAATGAACAAAATGATTGGATCAAAGAACAAATCGAGCATTCGATTGAAGGGGAAGTCGTAGGAATCAACGATCAAAATATCGAGTTGTACCAAGAAACACTGGATATTTATCACACGCTTGTACCCTTGAATCAAGAATTGCATCGTTTACGTATTAAAACTCAAGATTTAACAAATGAAACGTATAATCTTAATGATGTAAAGGTAAAGAAAATTATTGAAGATGAAAGACAACGCCTCGCCAGGGAGCTGCACGACTCTGTCAGCCAGCAATTGTTTGCGGCGAGTATGATGTTGTCCGCAATTAAGGAATCACCCCTAGAACCGCCTTTAGACCAGCAAATCCCAACACTTGAAAAGATGGTCCAAGACTCGCAATTAGAAATGCGTGCTTTATTATTGCATCTGAGACCGTTAGGATTAAAAGATCGTTCGCTCGGCGAAGGTATCAAAGATCTTGTTGTAGACTTGCAGAAAAAAGTGCCTATGAAAGTGGTCTATGACATCGAAGACTTTGAAGTTCCAAAAGGAATTGAAGATCATTTATTTCGAATTACACAAGAAGGTATCTCTAATACCTTGCGTCATGCTGAAGGTACTAAGCTGACAATTGATTTATTTAATAAAGATGATTATCTGTTATTGCGTATTCAAGATGATGGCAAAGGCTTTGACGTAGATGAAAAAATGGAAAAAAGCTACGGCTTAAAGAATATGCGAGAACGTGCGTTAGAAATCGGGGCAACACTGCATATTGTTTCATTGCCTGGTGCAGGGACAAGAATAGAAGTGAAGGCTCCATTGAATAAGGAGGAAAATGATGGCGATTAAAGTATTATTTGTCGATGACCATGAAATGGTCAGAATCGGCATTTCAAGTTATTTATCTACGCAACCTGATATTGAGGTCGTCGGTGAAGGCAAATCCGGCAAAGAAGCAATTGAAAAGGCGCATGAATTAAAGCCTGATTTGATTTTAATGGATTTATTAATGGATGATATGGACGGCGTAGAAGCAACAATGCAAATCAAGAAAGACTTGCCGCAAATCAAAGTACTGATGCTGACAAGTTATATTGAAGATAACGAAGTCTACCGTGCATTGGATGCAGGGGTGGACAGTTATATTTTAAAAACAACAAGTGCCAGCGACATTGCAGAAGCAATCAGAAAAACACAGCGCAATGAAGCTGTCTTTGAAGCTGAAGTACTGGTTAAAATGCGTAATCGTATGAATCAGCGTGCAGAATTATATGAACTGTTAACAGATAGAGAAATGGAAATTTTATTACTTATCGCTAAAGGTTATTCAAACCAAGAAATCGCAAGTGCCTCCCATATTACAATTAAAACGGTTAAGACACATGTAAGTAATATTTTAAGCAAGCTGGAAGTGCAAGACAGAACACAAGCTGTGATCTATGCTTTCCAACATGACTTAATTCAATAAACGAAAAGACAAGATTGAAAACTTCTGATTTCAATCTTGTCTTTTCTTTAGTTCAAGCCGCTTTGATAGATGTGCTCGGACTGATTATTTATTTTGTTCTGCTAATTCATAACCGTCTTGAATTAAATCTAATTCACCCGTATGCGGATCGATAACTAAGCCGTGAATCGGCACGCTCTTATCAAATAGAGGGTGATGATATAACATGTCGATGTTATGGCGTACGTTATCTTTAGCATCATCAAATCCTTCTAAGAAGCCGTCTACGTCGACACCTGAGTGTTTAATAATATCAAATGTTTCTTCAGTTACACCGCGTTCTTTCATCGCATCTTTAACTGTGCTGACATCTAAACTGCCCATACCGCAGTCTTTGTGTGCCATGATAATGATTTCTTCGGCACCTAAAGCGTAAATACCGACTAATAAACTTTTAATTGTTGAACCATAGGGATGAGTAATAATTGCACCTGCGTTTTTAACTACTTTCAAGTCCCCGTTATTAAAGCCGAGTGCTTTTGTACCTAAGTCTTGCAGACGTGTATCCATACATGTAAATAGAACTGCTTTTTTATTCGGCTTTTTGCTTGTTGAATAATTCTCGAATTCTTTGTTTTCCACAAAGTCTTTATTATAAGATAAAATACTTTCTAATAATGTCATTCGTTCCACACTTCCTGTTTCATTAAATTTGTACTTTTAGTTATATCAAGATGTGTTATAAGCATGGGGACATCTGCTATCAGATATCTGCCCAAAGACTCATTACCCAACATTATACAATAAAAAACCTAATTTTATCAAAAATCTAAGAAAAAAGAGCAAAATCACTTTGAATTATTACAAAATGATTTTGCTCTGAAATTAACTATTCTCTTTCAGCATGAGGGTTTTGAGCTTCAGAAAGTTCGAACTCTCTTTCCTCAAGTGAATCTTGATTTTTTAATGTTCTGCGCTGATTGATAATCGCGTTGATTTCAGCACCGACGATAATGATAAAGCCTGTGATGAACAGCCATAACATTAAGACGATGATACCACCGATACTGCCGTATGTTTTTGAATAGTTCGCAAAGTTGCTGACATAGAAACCAAATCCTGCTGTACCTAAAATCCAAACTACTGAAGCAAATAATGCACCGGGCAGTACAGATTTGAATTTGATTTTGATGTTTGGCGCAAGTGCGTACAATGTCGCAAACAGTACGAAAATAATAATAAACGGCAATAAGAATCTTAAGATACTGAATATCCATTTAACTTGGCTGTCTAAGCCTAACGGTCCGAATAATAAGTGGCCGATTTGCTGACCGAATACCGGTAAGATTAAGGCGATAATGAATACTGCGCCCATAATGACAGTAAATAGAACACTGATTAATTTTAAAACGATAGGATTTCTGCCGTCTTCAACATCATAGGCAACGTTGAAAGCATTCATAAGTGCAGTCATACCGTTTGAAGCGGACCATAGTGCTAAAATCAAACCGACAGATAAAATACTGCCGCTGGCATTTTTCATAATATCTTCAATGATGCCTGATAATAAATCTGCTGTAGAAGCAGGGGCATTTTGAGTAATCATATTGACGATTTTATTGCGATCGATCTGAAAGAGCGGTAAAAGTGATAATAAGAATAATAGCATTGGGAAGAGCGACAACATGAAATAATAGGATAGTTGCGCTGCTAATCCCGCAGCATCATCTTTACCGATACGATAGATTAAAAATGATAAAAAGTTCGAATCTTTCGTATATTTAGCTGGTTTATTGTTTCTAGCCACAAAGAAAGTCTGATTAGATTTCTTTGGTGATTTTGATTGGAATTCTTGCGGTGCTACATAGTAATTATCACCTTCGTGAGTGATACCAGCAGACTTTTCTTTGACTTTATGAAAAAGACTCTCGCTTTTTTCATGTTTGTCGTGGTCTGTTGATTTAGACATAATGTGTACTCCTTTATTACTTGATTAAATTGTATTTGAATTGAAAAAAGGGGGATAACACTAAGCGAACAAAGCCACTCAGCTTATCCCTGTGTAATCAATTCCTGACAACTTAAACAATTAGTTTAAGTGTTTGTCGTTTTGTTTACGTTGCTGCAACGTATTTTTAGCATCTTTTAGTGCGCGTTCTAATTCTGGGTTATTACGGCGGATTTCTTCAATCGCGTCTTTCCAGTACATGATTTCTTCTTTAATTAAGTTGAATTTTGAAGGTCCTCTGTTTGAAGATTTGCCTTCTTTCAAGTTTTTAAAGCTGTTTTGTAATGAAGTACGCGTATTTTTGTCAGCAAGTGTGATAGCTCCGCCGACTAATGCGCCTAATAAGATACCTGGTACTAATTTGTTATTCATAATTCATCTACCCCTCTTTTAGATTTGAGTCTTTAAGAATGTAATCAATTAAATTATCACAAGATGATTGTATCATATCGAAGACACCCTCAAAGTTATTTGTATAGTAAGGATCAGGTACATCTTGTTCTTCCATGTCGCTGAACTCAAGCAACTTGAACAATTTGCCTTTTAAATTCGGATTGATGTGTTGGATATTCTCCACGTTGCTTTGATCCATCGCAATAATGTAATCAAAGTCATCAGTGGGTTCAAACAACTCGCTGATCATTCCGTCAAAAGGAATATTGTGTTCAGTTAAGATACGTTGTGTACCTTCATGCGGCGATTGTCCTAAGTTCCAACTGCCTGTTCCGCGGGATTCGACTTCGATACCATCGATGCCGCGATCTTTAAGGCGTTGTTTCATAATCGCTTCAGCCATTGGAGAACGGCAAATGTTGCCTAAACAAACAAATGCTACTGTAGTCATATTCTACCTCCATTTTGTTTCTCAGTTGGATAAATAAAGCGTATCATTAAAACAGATACAAGATGAACCTAACGTTCCATAGATAATATTTACCCGAACTCAGATGAAATAACCTACATATCATTATCTTATCGGTTTTTGTTCAACTTCTAAAGTCTTAAATAACATAACTTGATAAAAGTTTTCATGAATTGTACAGTTTGATAATATAAACGTATAAAGAGGTGAGTAAAAATGGCATCAAATAATAAAGACAAGATTGTTGAAATCAGAGAAAAGTTGAATGTGGTTAACGTTAACCTGATAGATCCTGATAAATTTGAAGATGCAGATGAAGACAAAATTGAAGAGATTCACAGCTTTGTAACTTCAAAAGATAATTTTTCACCGAGCGAAGTTACAGCCATCGCATCTGAACTAGGCGAATTACGACAATCATAAGATTAAACAACAGTCAGAATAAGGAGGAACTTTGTTATGTCGCAACTACAAGAAAAATTAAAACAATATGCACAATTGATAGTGGATGTTGGAATGAATGTTCAAGAAGGGCAACCTGTGTTTATCCGTTCATCAGTGGATGCATTGGATTTAACACATGATATTGTAGAGGCTGCTTATCAGCGCGGCGCATCTGATGTGCGTGTGAAATATGCGGATGATACACTATCACGTCTTAAATTCGAATACGAACCTGTTGAATACTTTGAACAAAATGCATTAAAAGATTACGACGTTGCTGAACGTATGGATTATGTTGAAAGAGGGGCTGCGAACTTAGCCTTAATCAGCAGTGATCCGGATTTATTAAGCAATGCGGATAGTGATAAAAAAGCAGCCTTCAGCAAAACGTATTCTAAAGGTTTCAAAGGTTACATGGAAGCGAGTCAGAATAATGATTTCCCTTGGTGTGTTGTCGTTTATCCGAATAAAGCATGGGCACAACGAGTTTATCCGGAATTAAGCGAAAATGAAGCGTATGAAAAATTCATTGATGAATTATTAGATATCGTACGTGTAGACGGCAATGATCCGGTTGAAAACTGGAATAAACATGTCGACAACTTAAGCAAACATGCGAAATATCTGCAAGACAAACATTATTCAGCATTGCATTATATTTCTGAAGGTACAGACTTAACAATCGGCTTGCCGAATAATCATTTATGGCAAGATGCGACAAGCTTTACGAATAAAGGCCAAGAATTTATCGCAAACATCCCGACAGAAGAAGTCTTTACAGCACCAGACCGCAACCGTGTCGACGGTCATGTCACTAACAAACTTCCGCTTAGCCATAATGGTACTTTGATTGACGGCTTTACACTTACATTTAAAGAAGGAAAAGTTGTTGATTTCAAAGCAGAAAAAGGGGAAGATGTATTACGCAGCTTGCTTGAAACAGACGAAGGTTCTAAATATTTAGGCGAAGTTGCACTTGTACCGGATGATTCGCCGATTTCAAATCGCAACCGTGTCTTCTACAATACATTGTTAGATGAAAATGCATCCTGCCACATTGCACTCGGTGCAGGTTATCCGTTTACGATTATCGACGGTACAACAATGACACGTGAACAATTGGCAGAAGAAGGTTTGAACGATGCATTTATTCATGTTGACTTCATGATCGGCAGTGCAGATTTAACTATTTACGGTATTACACAAGACGGTGAAGAAGAAATCGTCTTTAAAGATGGCAACTGGGCTTATTAAGCAAAAACAAAAATATATAAAGAAAAAGGAGATCAATTGTGGAACAAAGAGAAAGTAGACCAATGTCAGCGTCAAAAAGTGTAAAGGATCGCCAAGTTTATCCGCAAGATACCAATCATCATCATACGATGTTCGGCGGCTTGCTGATGGCAAACATTGATGAAATTGCAGCAATTTGCGCAATGAAGCACAGTAGTTCTCCAGTAGTGACAGCTTCTACCGATTCAGTCGACTTTTTACTGCCGATTCGAAACGGAGATGTTATCTCATATGAAGCGATGGTTTCTTATGCAGGATCAAGCTCTATGGAAGTATGTGTGCAAATCATTTTAGAAGATGTGATGAATGACAAGAAATATATGGCAGCACTTAGTTTCTTAACATTTGTCGCATTAGATGAGGATGGCAAACCGACACAAGTGCCGGATGTTTATCCTGAAAATGAAATTCAAGAATGGTTCCACAGCACAGCACCTGCACGTGTGAAACGCAGAAAAGAACGCAGACAAGAAAGTAAAGACACTTTAGCTTTCTTAACGCAAACAAGACATATTGAATAATAAATAAAGAAAACCGGTGCCTTTAAAGTCTGAAACTAGACAATAAAGGTACCGGTTTATTTTAATAGCTGTTAAAGGTTATTGTGCAAAGATTATTTTATAATTGATAACCTTCAGCTTTGAATTTCTGATGCATTTTCTTTTCGTTTTCACGAAAATCTGTATCAGGATAATACATATTTTTTACAAGCAAGTTAGGGCCTAAACAATGTACAGGACTGCAGTGGCAGTTTAAACTTTGTGCTAAGTCAGAAGCCAGCCACTTATCGAATACATCGGTTAAACGATCTGTTTTGATATTTGAAATAGAACCAGTCTCATCACCGAAGTCTGTCACAATAACATCTCCTGTGAAGACATTGACATTTAATCGGCTGCGGCCGTCAGGGTCGTTGCGCAATGTCACATTTTTAGCTGAATGCAGCTGATTGAATAACTGTTTGTCGTCTTCATCTAACATACATGGGTAAATCGGCAAGGTACCAAATAACATCCATACTGATTCATCGCGTATTTCTAATAGATAACGGATGGTATCTTTGATTTCTTGCAGACTTAATACGTTTAATTCGCTCGCAAAGTCAGAAGGGTACATCGGATGTATTTCATGTCTGCTGCATTTCATGTCATTGACTACTTCGCGATGGATTTTTTCAAGGTAAGGTTTAGTGTTTTGGTTCAGCATTGTTTCAGCTGAGACAAACATTCCTTGTTCAGATAATGTACGTGCATTATCAATCATTTGTTCGTAAAGTTTCAATTTTGCTTTAAGCGGCGGCTGTTTTTCCATAGCGCCGAAACCGACGTTCGCAAATTCATCTGTAGTGCCCCAGTTATGTGAAATATGCATCACGTCTATGTATTCAGCAATATCTAAATAACGATCTTGAGGCAGTGTCAAATTGGAATTCATTTGCGTATAAATACCGCGCTGATCTGCATATTTAAGCAACGGTTTAACGACATTTCGAATCGACTTTTTAGAAAACATCGGTTCACCGCCGGTAATAGATAATGTACGCAAGTTTGGAATTTCGTCTAAGCGGCGAAAAATCAAGTCCATCGGCAATGGGTCAGGGTCTCTGGTTTGCAGCGTGTAACCTACAGCACAGTGACTGCAGCGCATATTGCATAAGTTTGTCGTTGTAAACTCGATATTGCTTAATGCCAAGCTGCCGAATGCCTCGACATCGTTATACGCCTCCCATGGATCATTTTGAATTGTAATCGGCTTTTTTGTTTGAGTAGTTGGGCCAATCATTAGTTTTGCCTTCTTTCTATTGAATGTATTTCCTATTAAAAAAGGGGTAATGTGAAGTGGAAGTACTAGTTCACAAAACATTTTAGTCATTTCATATTATTAATACTCTAGTGAATTTTGTCAATTGCATGTTAAGATATTATTATATTTTTAAAAAAGGAGATTACCATGAATATGAGTGAAAATGATTTAATCAGCAACGTCAAAACAAGATTATCTGAATTTGTAGAGGAAATCGATCATGTAGATCCTGATAAAGTAAGCGTTGAAGATGTAGATGAGTGGATTGGTTTATTAGACCAATTAGAAGAAAAGGTAAAATTGTATCAACGCGAAAAATAAAGCCTATTGCGGTGCTATGTTTAAACTTTGCTGCTTTCGTCTATACAATAAATATAATCGATGAAAACAAAAATGATAAATATATTATTGTTAATTAGAGAAAGGTGATTAAATAATGACACAGCCCGTAGCAATTATTTTAGGCAACGACTTTGAAGATATTGAATTAACAAGTCCAAAAGAAGCTATCGAAGAAGCAGGCTACAAAACAGTTATTGTCGGATCTGAAGAAGGCGAAGAACTTGTAGGTAAACATGGTACTAAAGCAAAAGCAAATGTCGGCATTGCAGAAGCTGACCCAAGCGACTATTCAGGTCTATTAATCCCTGGCGGTTTCTCACCAGACCATCTTCGCGGAGATGTAGAAGGCAGATTCGGTACATTTGCTAAAGCATTTATCAAAGAAGACGACCCAATCTTTGCGATTTGCCACGGCCCTCAAGTATTAATCGATACTGACGACTTAAACGGCCGTACGCTAACTGCAGTATTAAACGTACGCAAAGACTTGGACAACGCTGGCGCAACTGTTAAAGATGAATCAGTTGTAATTGATAAAAACTTAGTAACAAGCCGTACGCCTGATGATTTAGATGACTTCAACAAAGCAATTGTTGACACTTTAAAGAAAAATGATGAGTAATAAATAAATTTTTGCCGGGGCAGTTGAAGCTGTCTCGGTTTTTTTACATATATTGCCTTATTTTTGGCTACTACTCAAGACCGATTTTGATTAAAATCGTATAATTCTTATTTCATATCAAGCGTTTCTCAATTATAATATGTGTGAATTACAAAAAATATGATTGAGGAGATCTGTGTATGAAACGAAGCGAAAGGCTTTCTAGATCTAATCACGATTCTAGAAATAGCACACAGAATACACCCCATTATAATACTTATTATCAACCCGTAGGCACACCGCCGAGGAAGAGAAAAAGCAAAGGGTTATTTTTAAAAATTTTATTAGGACTGATTATCATCATTGCACTGTTCTTAGGTGCGATGTATGCATTATCTTCTCGTGCAAATGTTGAAGATTTAAAAACAATTGAAAATAAATCCACATTCGTACCGATTAATGATATGCCTGAATACACCAAAGGTGCATTTATCGCAATGGAAGATGAGCGCTTTTATGATCATGGCGCATTTGATGTCAAAGGTATTTTCAGAGCCTTGTTTACGACACTCAGCGATCAATCGGTACAAGGCGGCAGTACCATCAGCCAGCAAGTTGTTAAAAATTATTATTATGGAAATGAACAAAGTTTCACCAGAAAAGTAAAAGAAATTTTAGTAGCCAGCCGTATGGAACGGACGTATTCGAAAGAAGAAATATTGAGTTTTTACGTCAATAATATTTATTTCGGCGATAATCAATATACGGTTGAAAGCGCCGCAAACCATTATTTCGGTACAACGACAGTTAAGAACAGCCAACACATGCCGACCATTTCTGTACTGCAAAGTGCAATTTTAGCAAGTAAAATCAATGCACCGAGCGTATATGATGTCAACAACATGTCGCAGAACTATATCAACCGTGTCAAAATCAATTTAGAGAAAATGAAGCAGCAAGGCTACATCAACGATGAACAATATAAAACGGCACTCGCACAATTAGGTGTCTGAATTTCGGCAACCGGATAACATCATCCGGATTGCCTTTTTTAATATGAAATGAAGTTTTGTTAGCATAAGTGAAGATTTCATTTTCTTTGTTATACAAGGGGTATAACGCTATAAATGTGACCGCATTTGTTTTACAATAAAGGACGAATACTTTTAACAACGTACAGAAATGAGGTGAGACAATGCCTAAGATTACTATGATTGAAGTTCAAAAGAAAAATAAAGAACGCTTCAACTTATTTTTAGATGGTGCCTTTGAAATGGGTATTGATATGGATACTTTGGTACATTTTAATTTGAAAAAAGGTGATGTCCTCACCGCTGAAGATATGATGCATATTCAAAAATATGAACATTACCGTTTAGGTCTGCATCACGCTGTCGCTTATCTGTCTTACCGCAAAAGAACAGAACAAGAAGTTGTGCAGCATTTGGAAAAACATGAAATCAATGAAACAGCTATTGCAGAAGTTATTGCCTATTGTCATAAAGAAGGCTATATTGACCATGAAGATTATGCGGAAAGCTTGAAAAACACTATGATCCGCACTACAGACAAAGGGCCTGAAATTTATAAGCAAAAACTATATAAAGCCGGCATTGAAAAAGCATTGATTGAAGATTACGGGGAACGTTACGAACAAGAACAGCCGCTTGAGGATGTTATTGCGCTTGCGGATAAGCTGATGCATCAGAAAAAAGGGCCGATGAAACGCCGTTCAGATAAAGTGAAACAATCACTGCTTCAAAAGGGCTATTCATTCGAGATTGTCAATGAAGCGATGCAAGCATTGGATTTCGAACCAGATGCGGATGAAGTCGATACATTGCTTCAAAAGGAATTAGAAAAAGTATATCGAAAGAACGAACGCAAATACAGCGGACAGCAGCTTGTTATGAAAACGACAGAAGCACTTCTCAGAAAAGGCTATGAGTATGATACAATTAAAGATAAATTAAGAGAAAGCGGGATTAGTGATGACTGAGAAAAGTTTAAGCGATATGACAAAAAGTGAAATTTTAAATGAAATACAAAAGTATAAAGAAAAGATGCGTAAAGCAGAAATGAATGGAATCTTAAATGAGTATGATGTTTACCGTACAAAAGTCATCATAGCTGAAAGTTATTTAGTAGATAAAGATAAAATTGAATTCGGTAAAATTTATGAATTGAATGACGGTACCAAACGTTATATGCGTGTAGATCGTTTTAAAGGTGTCTTTGCTTGGGGGAAAATCCTGCACAGCGGGCAAAGCGAACAAGGCATCCCAGTCGCATTATTAAAACTTTAGAAGGATGTAGGTTAAATGGCGAGTTCAATTGTATTAAAATTACTGAATATCACACACTATTATCGAAAAAAGAATAGAAAAAAATGGTATCTCCCATATGGTTATGATGCTGAAGATATTGAGTTGAACAATGTCTCTCTGCACCTTTATCAAGGAGAGTCGCTTGGAATTATCGGAGAGCCGGGCGCTTCAAAAACGTTAATCGGCAGAATTTTAGCAGGTGAAGTCAAACCGGATAAGGGGCGTATCAAACGAAACGGCAGTTTATATTTCGGGGACATTGAAGATAAACATCTGCACGAAGAAACGGTTTCAGCCTTTGTTCAAAATGCAGTCGAATTATTTACATACTCTGTGAACGAACATAAAGTGGAACAAATATTGCGTTATGCAGATTTGTTTGAAATAAAAGATAAAGTTGTTTATCAATTAACCGATCAGCAATATGCCCAGCTTATCGTCAGCTTGGCACGTACTTCAAAAGCAGACATCATCATTTTCAACCACGTTTTGCATTATTTGGACGAAGCCTTTTTGAAAAAAGCCTCTAAGTTATCGCAAGACTACATAGATGATGAAAAGACTATGATTACAATCGATGATAACCTGAATGTGATTCAAACGATATGCAACTATGCAGTGTGGATTTCTCATGGCCAATTACGTATGGAAGGACCGTTGAGCAGAGTCTTGCCTGCGTTTAAAGAACATGAGCGTGATTGTCAATCGTTAAAAACAGAAGAAGAAAAAGCACATTTTGATGTGGATTGGAAAAAGAAACGTACGCGCATTCCGGAAATGACTTATAACTTTAAGCGTGTAGAGCGGTATAAACATGCAAAACCGACACCTTTCTTAGCACGTGTAATTGGATGGAGTATTGTCTTATTAGTCGGCTTCGTGTTCATGGCTGTGCTGTTATTCAATAATTTAGGTATTGTCCATTTTGCACAGAACACGGAACAAAGCAAATTGCAATCGAATCAAAAAGGTGTCTTCAACGAAACTTTAACGTATGGCTTAGTGACCAAAAATAATTTGGAAGTCAAAGGGGAAGGCAATACAAAGCTCAACTTGCCGAAATATGCGTTTGTGACAATCATTGGAGAAAATGATAATAACTATAAAATTGTCGTCGATGACAAAGAATATGTAACAGGCAAAAATAAACTGTATCATTTCAATCCGGCAGCGCTTTATGAACGCCACAGCAAATCGACATTAGAAGATTATATGAAAGACAGTTATATCAACTATGTGGATTTCTATAACAGCCATATCGGTCAATCACACAAGAAAGCAGTTAAAAGTTTAGTACCTGAAAAGGATCAGCGTTTTGTCGCACCTGTCACGCAGCAGCCGGTGGATTTATTGTTTAATGATTCCGATCATTTAACTGGATTTGTATTCCCGATTGTTGAAAAAGACAAATTGAAAGATAAATTCGGAATTCAAGGCGATTACTGGGTAACGAAATCAGGTAAAGGCTACTTCATTGCGGACATGAAAGATAATAAATGGATTTATATAGAATTGTAGGTGAGACGAAATGTTAGATAAAATCATAAATTTTTACTATAGCTTGCCTCAAATGCTGAGACATTTAAGCGGCAGTTTGAAGCGGAATTGGAAATGGTTTGTCATTCCGCTGGGCTGTTCTATAATTTTATTGCTTCTGATGCTGCTGATGTTGAAGCTTAATAATTCGACAGAAGAAACACAAGCCGTATGGTATTACCGCTATATTGGTTTCATTACATTATCCTGGACACTTGTCACATTGTACTTTAATACAATGCGCTACCGCAGAGATTATTATGAGTATAAGAACTTTGATTATGTGACATCGTTTAAAAGTATTATCTATACTGTCATCTTCTCAGTCGGTTTATTGCTTTCAATTGCGCTTGTCGTACTTGTAAAACCAGTGAATTTAGACAGTTCATTTTGGGCCATCGGTTTCTACTGGGTAATGTGGATGCTGTTTGTTATCTTGGTTTCTCAAGTGTTAGGATTAATCCGTATGATCAGCAACTACAAAGTTTTTGATATAACAATGTATGTTTGTTTTGCTGTGATGTTCTTTATCGTGCCGATTATCTTTATTCCGAATGAACATAAGACATGGTGGATGCATATTCTTATGCTGAATCCATTGTTTTACTTAGTTTCTGGAATTGAAGAAGCGGTGATTATCGGTATTAACAGTTTAGGCAATATACCTTATCACTTTTTCTTTATTGTCTGGTTAGGTATTTGGAGTCTGTTGTTATATATTTTAAGACCGCATATTGCTTATGAAAAATTCAGAATGACAACGCATCGTTCGATTCATTTGAAAAATACAGCAGAACCTGACAAAGTAAAAGAAAATAATTTCGATCATTAAGAGAGATTGAATATAAAAACGAGAATGAAAATGTCGTTTGAACATTTTCATTCTCGTTATTTTCTTTAGTGTGCATAAAGTTTTTTCATTAATTTCTGTTCGCTGAAGACCCAGCCTGTATAAGAATGTGTAATCTCTAAGTTTTTATCTAAATGTACAATGGCCACAAAAGAATAGTGGTCTTTATTGAGATAGCGCAAGTCGATAAAACGAACTTCTTGAATATTATCGCTTAGTTGGCGCGTATCCCATCTGTAAATAGATGAAAAGTTTAGAAAGGCTTTGACATTCGGATCATTGCGCAGTACACGCATTAATGATTCTTCTGGGAAAGGCTGGCGTTTTACTTTGTCCGCAAAGACTACGTTTGTTCCGTAACTGCGGCCCACATAGTCATGTGTTTCTGTTTGTACAGCGACACGCCATTCCATAAATTTCATAGTAGGTGCCACAAACACTTTGACGAGATGAGCTTTATCTTGACTGCTGACCATACGCAATACACGTTTTTTGATAGACGCTCGGAAGATAAAGCGTACAATGTAATAAATCACCAAGATGATAAAGATTGGAATATACACTAAAAATGCATTAAATCCTAATGCCCAAAATACAATACCGAGACACCATAAGATAAAGATGTATGGGTCGAATGTATTGATGACACTTAATTGTATCCACTTGTTTGAAAACGGCCGCAAAGCTTGTGTGCCGTATGAGTTGAATATATCGACAAACACATGCAGGAAGACCGCAAGTTGTGCCCACAGCCAAATATGCAGCGGATTAATATGGCTGAAGAATGTGAAGACCAGCAAGGTAATCAAAATCGGCCATAAAATTGTGAAAGGGATTGAATGTGTTATCCCTCTATGATTAGATATATAAGCAGCGTTATTTTTCAATTTTAATACAGTATCACTGTCAGGAATCAATGAACCGGCGATTAAAGTCGTCGCTGCTGCACCGAATTGATCTGACAGGGCAGGGTCATGCATCGCTAATGCTGTTAGGCCGATACCCATGACAATATGTGTTCCTGTATCCATAATAGTTCACTCATTTCAAATATTCTTACATATAGTATAAAACATATTACGTAATAACAAAATAAATCCAACTGAAATATATGAGTTAAAAGCAAATAAAAAGGAGCGTCTAAAAGATATGCTGGACCAGAATTCATTTAAAAAAGACTTGCTTTCATGGTTTGATGAAAACCAAAGAGCTATGCCATGGCGCGAAACTACGAATCCTTATTATATTTGGATCAGCGAAGTCATGCTGCAGCAGACACAAGTGAAAACAGTCATTGATTATTATCATCGCTTTACAGAGCGGTTCCCGACAGTAGCGGATTTAAGCGATGCCCATCAAGACGAAGTATTGAAGTATTGGGAAGGTCTCGGTTATTACAGCCGTGCACGCAACTTTCATCATGCTATCCAAGAAGTACAAACGAAATATAACGGCCAAGTCCCAAGCAATCCTGATTTGTTTAAGCAGCTTAAAGGTGTCGGACCGTATACACAAGCTGCTGTGATGAGTATTGCTTTTGACTTGCCGCTGCCGACAGTAGACGGCAATGTCTTTCGTGTATGGTCACGCTTGAATAATGACTTCAGCGATACAACTAAACAGTCAGTAAGAAAGAAATTCGAGGATGAATTGCGTCCGTATGTAGCGACACAAGCAGGACAATTCAACCAAGCCATGATGGAATTAGGTGCTTTAATCTGTACGCCTAAATCACCGCTTTGTTTATTATGTCCGGTTCAATCGCATTGTGAAGCATTAGAACAAGGCACAGTTGATGACTTGCCGGTGAAAACCAAGAAAGTCAAAAAGAAAACGATTCATCAAAATTGTTATGTCATTAAAAATAAACAAGGCGAACTATTAATCGAACAGCGGACAGAAAAGCTGCTGAATGGTATGTGGGAATTTCCGATGTATGAAGCAGCGCATAGTGAAGAAGATGTTTATGATTTATTAAAACAAGATGTTTCAATCAGTGAAGCACCGATTTTTAAATTGAAGCATCAGTTTACACACTTAACATGGGATATTAAAGTATTCAGTGTAGACGATACGATTGATGCGGATCAAGTTGAATTAGCAGAGAACTTCACATGGATGAAGTTAGAAGACAGAGATCAATTCAATTTCCCAGCGTCCATGCATAAAGTGTTAGATGCGTTAGAATCTAAGTAGTCTTATCTGAGATTAAAATAGCGTTATGTTATAATTGAGAATGTGAAAAAAAGCCAGGAGGAGGTGTGGAACATGGTAAAAGAGTCCATACCGAAAGAAGGAGAACGTATTAAAATTCAAAGTTACAAGCACGATGGCAACATTCATAGAGTTTGGTCCGAAACAACTATTTTAAAAGGGACAGACCATGTTGTGATTGGAGGCAATGACCACACACTTGTGACTGAAAGCGATGGCCGTACATGGATTACGAGAGAACCTGCGATTGTTTATTTTCATTCGGAGTATTGGTTCAATGTAATCTGTATGTTCAGAGAAGATGGTGTTTATTATTATTGCAACCTCTCTTCACCATTTGTGTGTGATGTTGAGGCATTGAAATATATTGATTATGATTTGGATATTAAAGTCTATCCTAACGGCAAATATCATTTGCTGGATGAAGATGAGTATCAGCAGCATATGCAGCAAATGAATTATCCGAAAGATATTGATGCGATTTTACGCAGAAATGTTGATATTTTACAGCAATGGATTGAACAAAAGAAAGGACCGTTTGCGCCTGACTTTATTAAAGTCTGGAGAGATCGGTATAAAAAATTAAGACAAGGCTAGTCAATAAAGCAGATTGCTTTATTACAGCTTGTGCTTTTAATTATAATAGCTATGGTATGAATAATAAGGGTTGTACGAGGCGCGGACATTGCTTCAAAAAATGTCTCGCCTCGTTGATTTATTTGTTTTCATAAAAGAAGAGAAAGGGAGGAGCTGCCTCAATGATACGCAGGTATATACAGTTTGTTAAACCGTATAAATGGCGGATAGCTGCAACCATCATTATCGGTATCATTAAATTCGGTATCCCTATGCTGATTCCATTATTAATCAAATATGTGATTGATGATGTTATTAACAACCAAAATATGAATGTCAGTGATAAGCTGAGTCATTTAGGAATTGCAATCGGGATAGCCTTCATTATATTTGCTGTCATTCGTCCGCCTATTGAATACATGCGGCAATATTTAGCGCAGTGGACGAGTAACAAGATATTATACGATATTCGTAAGCGGCTTTACGATCATTTACAAGCTTTAAGTGCACGATTTTATGCCAACAATAAAGCAGGGGAAGTTATTTCTCGTGTGATTAACGATGTTGAGCAGACCAAAGACTTTATTTTAACGGGTTTGATGAACATATGGCTGGACTGTGTGACGATTATTATCGCATTGTCTATTATGTTCTTCTTAGATGTTAAATTAACACTCGCTGCCATGGTCATTTTCCCGTTCTACATTTTAACGGTTTATTATTTCTTCGGCAGACTGCGCGGATTAACGCGTCAAAGATCACAAGCTTTAGCTGAAGTACAAGGTTTCTTGCATGAGCGTGTGCAAGGGATTTCTGTCATCAAAAGTTTTGCGATTGAAGAAAACGAAGCAAAGAACTTCGATAAGAAAAACAGCAACTTCTTGCAACGTGCGTTTAAACATACACGTTGGAACGCGTATTCGTTTGCGGCTATTAATACTGTGACTGACTTAGGGCCTATCATTGTTATTGGTGTCGGCGGTTACTTAGCAGTAACAGGTTCTATCACTGTCGGTACTTTAGCAGCCTTTGTCGGTTATTTAGAACAGCTTTTCGGACCTTTACGCCGTTTAGTTTCATCCTTTACAACACTGACACAAAGTTTTGCGTCTATGGACCGTGTGTTCAACTTATTAGATGAAAAATATGATGTGAAAGATGAAGCGGATGCCAAACCGATTAATATTACAGAAGGTAATATTTCATTGAACCATGTCTCATTCAGATATAATCCGCATGCACCTAAAGTGCTGGATGATATTAATCTGGAAGTACATCATGGCGAAACGGTTGCCTTTGTCGGCATGTCAGGCGGAGGGAAGTCAACGCTCATCAATTTAATCCCTCGCTTCTATGATGCGACTGAAGGTACGATAGCGATAGATGGGCATAATGTAAAAGACTTTATGTTATCTAGTTTAAGAGACCAAATCGGCCTTGTTCAGCAAGATAACATTTTATTCTCAGATACAATCAGAGAAAATATTCTCTTAGGGAAACCTGGTGCTAGTGAAGAAGAAGTGGTTGAAGCTGCTAAACTTGCAAATGCACATGAATTCATCATGAGCTTGCCAGAGGGTTATGAAACAGAAGTAGGAGAACGCGGTGTGAAATTATCAGGCGGACAAAAACAACGTATCTCCTTAGCACGTATCTTCTTAAATAACCCGCCGATTATTATTCTTGATGAAGCAACAAGTGCATTGGACTTAGAAAGTGAAGCTATTATACAAGAAGCGCTGGCACACTTAAGCGAAAACAGAACAACATTGATTGTGGCGCACCGTTTATCTACTATTACACATGCGGATAAGATTGTAGTAGTTGAAAACGGACAAATTATCGAAACAGGTACACACCAAGAATTATTAGCAAAACAAGGTGCCTATCATCATCTATATACAATTCAAGATTTATAATAAGAAAGAGCAGAAGCTGTCTCCTTATGAGACAACTCCTGCTCTATTTTTATAAGTCTAAATCTTCATCATCGATTTCAATGTTTGAATCATCTTGGTGATATTCAAAATAACTCATTACTAAACGATCTAAATGCTCTAAATCATAACTGAACTCTTCAATAGCAGAAATAATCTGCATGACATTTGAAATAGAGTATTCAGATGTGCCGGGATGCTCATGCAATTCATTTTTAAATGCATCCAAGAGTTCGATTTTTTGCGGTATATCAATGGGTGCTTGGAAATTCTCAAAGTCATATCTTGCTTTTTGCGCAATGCTGAACATAATCTGATCATAAGAATTCATTAAATCATCAAGCTCAAATTTAATTTGAAGTTTAAGTTTATCGCTCATGTTGTGCAAGTCGTTTTGGAAGCGGTGCATGCGACGTAAAACATCGTATGCACTTTTTGTCGTCAGGACAACTTGCTTAAAGACAATCTTCTTTCTGTTTAGTTCAAATGCATTCTTTTTTAAGAAAGTACGCTCTTCTTTATAATAATCAAAGAGCTGCTGCAAGTTATTCAAACGTTTCTTAATGCTTTTAGTATCTTCTTTTACATGGTAAAACTCAGTCGTATCATTAATTACTAATTTAATCCAAATGAAGATGTCAGATGCGACATTCATTGAATTATAATAGAGCTTTGTTTCATATTTCGGCGGGAAGAAAGCAACGTTGACAATAAACGCACTTGAAACACCGATCATTACTAATACGAAACGATAAAACGCAGAAGCATAGAAATTACCAGTCTCTCCGCCTTGTCCCATGATAATTAAAGCTGTAACAGTAGCTAGGGTAGCCACGTGCTGGAGCTTTAATTGGAAGAGCAAAGCAATCAGCACGATAACTGTGGCGCCCATAATAATGATAGTATCACCGAAGATACTAACCATGGAGACGGAAAGAAATGCACCGATTAAGTTACCTTGAAACTGTTCTTTGATTGTTTTGTATGAGCGGAATACGCTCGGCTGCATTGCAACAACTGCCCCGATTCCTGCAACTGTAGGAATACCCGCACTTTTAGGCAAAAATGACGCAATTAACATTGCCAGGACAATAGCAATACCAGTTTTAAAAATTCTTGCACCTAATTTCAAATTGTTGTGCTCCTTTATTCCTGTTTATGCACATTCATTCTCAGTTTTAATGGCAACTGAAAACAAATCGTATAATAAAGTTATACATTGAATTTGAATGATTTTCAAGTTTATTTCATTTGAGAGAAAGCATAATCAGCAGCACGTAATGTTTCTTCGATATCTTCATCTGTATGCTCAGTTGTTAAGAACCATGCTTCGAATTTAGATGGAGCTAAATTAATACCTTGGTTCAGCATAAGTTTGAAGAATTTAGCAAATGCATCACCATCTGAGTTTTCAGCTTGTTCGTAGTGTGTGACTTTCTCATCAGTAAAGTACATAGTTAATGAACCATAGACTCTATTGATAGTAGCTGTAATGCCATGTTTTTTAATCAATTCATTTAAACCATCTTCGAGTTTTTTGCCGAGACGATTCAATTCTTCGTAAACACCATCTTGTTCTAACACTTCTAATAATGCAATGCCGGCTTTCATTGATAATGGGTTGCCTGCCATTGTACCCGCTTGATATGCAGGTCCGAGCGGTGCGACTTGTTCCATAATATCTTGACGTCCGCCGTAACCGCCGATTGGCAATCCGCCGCCGACAATCTTACCGAAGGCAGTTAAGTCAGGATAGACATTTAATAAGTCTTGTGCTGCCCCGTAATGGAAACGAAACGCTGTAATGACTTCATCATAGACAACTAAACCGCCGTATTGATGAGTGATTTCATTGACTTCTTCTAGGAAGCCGGGAAGCGGTTCAACCATACCGAAGTTGCCGATAATCGGTTCTACTAATACTGCTGCGATTTGATCGCCCCAATGTTCCATTGCTTCTTTATATGCTTCGATGTCATTGAAAGGTACAGTAATAACTTCTTGCGCTACACTTTTTGGTACGCCTGCTGAATCAGGAGAGCCTAATTGTGAAGGGCCGCTGCCTGCTGCAACAAGTACTAAATCTGAGTGCCCATGGTATGAACCAGCAAATTTAATGATTTTATCACGGTTTGTATACGCACGTGCAACACGAATTGTAGTCATCACTGCTTCAGTACCTGAGTTGACGAAACGCATTTTTTCAAGTGAAGGAATGGCTTCGCGTAATTTTTTAGCAAACTCGATTTCTAATTCGGTCGGCGTACCGAAGAGTACACCTTTCGCAGCTTGCTCTTGAATTGCTTTAGTGATGTGCGGATGTGCATGACCTGTAATAATCGGGCCGTATGCTTGCAGATAGTCGATATAACGATTGCCATCTACGTCGAATAAATATTGACCTTTACCTTCTTTCATTACTACCGGTGCACCGCCGCCAACTGCTTTAAATGAGCGGGAAGGGGAGTTGACACCGCCTAGGATATATTCATCTGACAAACTTTGAAGTCGTTCGCTTTCAGTAAAATTCATTATTTATCAACCTCTTTTAATTTAATATTTCCGCTTACTATCGTATCATATAATTAACTATAAGAAGAAAAAGGTGAGCATATGTTGAAAAAAGGAGACAAATTCCCTGAATTTGCATTAGAAAATCAAGACGGAGAAGTAATTACTAACGAAACAATCAAAGGAAGAAAAGCAATTCTTTACTTTTATCCTAGAGATAATACACCAGGATGCACAACAGAAGCTTGCGATTTCCGAGACAACATGGCAATGTTCAATGATTTAGATATTGCTGTCTATGGAATAAGCGGAGATTCTAAGAAAAAACACCAAAACTTTATCGCAAAACATGATTTAAACTTCGATTTATTAGTAGACGAAGATTATAAATTATCAGAAGCAACAGGCGTCTACCAATTGAAGAAAAGTTTCGGTAAAGAATCAATGGGCATTGTAAGAACTACTTTTATCGTTGACGAAGAAGGGATTATCGACCATGTCATCGAGAAAGTAAAAGTTAAAGAACAAATGGATCAACTAAAAGAAATATTGGGGTGAAGCATGTGAAGGTTCTTTCATTAAATAGATTAAAAGACTCAGAGCAGTTATTGGAAGAAACTTTTCCAGAAACAGAATTCGTATTTCGTAAGAATGTAGATGAAATCAGCGAAGAGGATAAAAAAGATGCGGATATTGTGATTGGATACAGCGGCAAAGCTGATCAAGCTTTCTTCGAAGGTATGCCGAATCTTAAATTTATTGCATGGTATGCTGCGGGTGTGAACAACCTGCCGCTTGAATATCTTGCAGAGCGAGATATTTTATTAACCAATGCATCAGGTATTCACGCAAAACAAATGAGTCAATTTGCGTTTGCATATATTCTAGACGATTATAAACAAATGAGAGTTTCAAGACGCAATCAAGAAAATAAGGTGTATGATTCTAAAGTAACAGGAAAACGATTAGATGGAGATACTATCCTTATATTAGGTACAGGTAATATTCCAAAGGAAATTGCTAAACTTGCAAATGCGTTTGAAATGAAAGTGATCGGTATCAATACTACTGGTCATGAAGTAGATGGATTTGATGAAACCTATCCATTAAATGCATTAAATGAGGTATTGCCTAAAGCAGATATTATTATTAACGTTTTACCTGAAACTGAAGATACGTACCATTTATTGAAATCAGAACAATTCGATGCAATGAAAGAAAGTGCATTGTTTATTAACATCGGAAGAGGAACGATTGCTTCCGAAGAAACAATTATTAATGCTTTAAAAGAAGATAAAATCAGACATGCTTATTTAGATGTCTTTGAAAAAGAACCTTTATCAGAGGATAGTCCTTTATATGAACTGGATAATGTGAGTATTACAGCACATATCACAGGCAATGGTAAAGAAAATTTCAATGAAGCATCGCAAATATTCATTAGGAATTTCAAACATTTTCTCAACAATGGAGATGTAGTTGAGAATAAGGTTGATTTATCTAAAGGATATTGATTAAATTAAGTGCAAACATTGACATTTCAGTGCTTCAACCGTTATATTAATATTAAGTAATAATAATTATTAAGTAGAAAGACGGTGGATTAGATGAGTGCAGAAATGGAAACTATTGAGCATCAATTAGAGGACTCTATTGCATCTTTAAGAAATGCCGGAATCAGAATTACACCGCAAAGACAAGCCATTCTAAGATTTTTGATTTCCAGTGAAACTCATCCAACAGCAGATGAAATTTATCAGGCACTGTCACCAGATTTTCCAAACATAAGTGTTGCTACGATATATAATAACTTGCGAGTGTTTAAGAAAACAGGGATTGTCAATGAATTGACTTATGGAGATGCATCTAGTCGCTTTGATTTTAATACGCATAATCATTATCACGTAATCTGCGAAAATTGCGGAAAGATCGTTGATTTTCATTATCCTCAATTACATGAAGTCGAACAGTTAGCACAACATGTAACGGGATTTAAAGTTTCTCATCACAGAATGGAAATTTACGGATTATGCCCAGAATGCCAAGAAAAAGAAGAATAAGAAATTATTACAAGCTGAACTGACCGAATGCGGAATGCGTTTGGTCTTTTTTCTATATAAGAGAGTTTCAGCTGATCATTAAAAAGTATATGCTGCACTTCATATTACAAGAATATGAAGTGGTGTTTACATGGGAATAATAAAAATATGTTCGAGGAAGCGGTACAATATTAGTATTACTACACACAAAGGGTAAGAGGGCATTAGTTCTATTTACACTTATACGGCAATAGTTGCTGTTGGTTGCAATCGTACGCACATTAAGTAATTTTATACAAATTTTATTAAAGAATTTTATTGACTCTTAACAGAAGACTTGATATGATGAATAGGTCGTTGAAACGGCGCAGTAAATTTAACATTGAGAAGTAAAAGTTTGAATTAAAAACTTTAACAAAGTGTAAATTTTACTATTGAAAATCAACAAAGAACATTATAGAATAGTTATTGTTGAAAAAAACGAGGTCAAACATTCTTAAAAAATAATTTTAAAAAAGTGCTTGACTTCAAAAATGAAAAGCGGTATAATTGATTATTGTAACGCGAAAAAATGAACATTGAAAACTGAATGACAATATGTCAACGTTAATTCCAAATTAACAAACGTTTTAAACGTTTTATAACAAATAGTTTTTATGAGCTAGTCAAACATCATAAATTTTTATGGAGAGTTTGATCCTGGCTC
>NZ_QPMO01000038.1:0-3038 GCF_003344575.1 Staphylococcus sp. EZ-P03
ACCAATCAAAACTTGAAATTTGATTAAGTCTTCGATCGATTAGTATTCGTCAGCTCCACATATCGCTATGCTTCCACCCCGAACCTATTAACCTCATCATCTTTGAGGGATCTTATAACCGAAGTTGGGAAATCTCATCTTGAGGGGGGCTTCATGCTTAGATGCTTTCAGCACTTATCCCGTCCATACATAGCTACCCAGCTATGCCGTTGGCACGACAACTGGTACACCAGAGGTATGTCCATCCCGGTCCTCTCGTACTAAGGACAGCTCCTCTCAAATTTCCTACGCCCACGACGGATAGGGACCGAACTGTCTCACGACGTTCTGAACCCAGCTCGCGTACCGCTTTAATGGGCGAACAGCCCAACCCTTGGGACCGACTACAGCCCCAGGATGCGATGAGCCGACATCGAGGTGCCAAACCTCCCCGTCGATGTGAACTCTTGGGGGAGATAAGCCTGTTATCCCCGGGGTAGCTTTTATCCGTTGAGCGATGGCCCTTCCATGCGGAACCACCGGATCACTAAGTCCGTCTTTCGACCCTGCTCGACTTGTAGGTCTCGCAGTCAAGCTCCCTTATGCCTTTACACTCTATGAATGATTTCCAACCATTCTGAGGGAACCTTTGAGCGCCTCCGTTACACTTTAGGAGGCGACCGCCCCAGTCAAACTGCCCGCCTGACACTGTCTCCCGCCATGATCAATGGCGCGGGTTAGAAATCCAACACAGCTAGGGTAGTATCCCACCAGCGCCTCGGCGTAAGCTGGCGCTCACGCTTCTAAGGCTCCTACCTATCCTGTACAAGCTGTGCCGAATTTCAATATCAGGCTACAGTAAAGCTCCACGGGGTCTTTCCGTCCTGTCGCGGGTAACCTGCATCTTCACAGGTACTATGATTTCACCGAGTCTCTCGTTGAGACAGTGCCCAAATCGTTACGCCTTTCGTGCGGGTCGGAACTTACCCGACAAGGAATTTCGCTACCTTAGGACCGTTATAGTTACGGCCGCCGTTTACTGGGGCTTCGATTCGTAGCTTCGCAGAAGCTAACCACTCCTCTTAACCTTCCAGCACCGGGCAGGCGTCAGCCCCTATACATCACCTTACGGTTTAGCAGAGACCTGTGTTTTTGATAAACAGTCGCTTGGGCCTATTCACTGCGGCTCTTCAGAGCGTGAACCCTAAAGAGCACCCCTTCGCCCGAAGTTACGGGGTCATTTTGCCGAGTTCCTTAACGAGAGTTCTCTCGCTCACCTTAGAATTCTCATCTTGACTACCTGTGTCGGTTTGCGGTACGGGCACCAGTTATCTAGCTAGAGGCTTTTCTCGACAGTGTGAAATCAACGACTCGAGGAAAACATGTTTCCTCTCCCCATCACAGCTCAACCTTGAGAATGGCGGATTTGCCTACCATTCAGTCTCACTGCTTGGACGTGCACTCCAACAGCACGCTTCGCCTATCCTACTGTGTCCCCCCATCGCTTAAAACGATAAATGGTGGTACAGGAATATCAACCTGTTATCCATCGCCTACGCCTGTCGGCCTCGGCTTAGGACCCGACTAACCCAGAGCGGACGAGCCTTCCTCTGGAAACCTTAGTCAATCGGTGGATGGGATTCTCACCCATCTTTCGCTACTCACACCGGCATTCTCACTTCTAAGCGCTCCACATGTCCTTGCGATCATGCTTCGACGCCCTTAGAACGCTCTCCTACCATTGTCCTACGGACAATCCACAGCTTCGGTAATATGTTTAGCCCCGGTACATTTTCGGCGCAGTGTCACTCGACTAGTGAGCTATTACGCACTCTTTAAATGATGGCTGCTTCTAAGCCAACATCCTAGTTGTCTGGGCAATACCACATCCTTTGCCACTTAACATATATTTTGGGACCTTAGCTGGTGGTCTGGGCTGTTTCCCTTTCGAACATGGACCTTATCACCCACGTTCTGACTCCCAAGTTAAATTGATTGGCATTCGGAGTTTGTCTGAATTCGGTAACCCGAGAGGGGCCCCTCGTCCAAACAGTGCTCTACCTCCAACAATCATCACTTGAGGCTAGCCCTAAAGCTATTTCGGAGAGAACCAGCTATCTCCAGGTTCGATTGGAATTTCTCCGCTACCCTCAGTTCATCCGCTCACTTTTCAACGTAAGTCGGTTCGGTCCTCCATTCAGTGTTACCTGAACTTCAACCTGACCAAGGGTAGATCACCTGGTTTCGGGTCTACGACCAAATACTCAACGCCCTATTCAGACTCGCTTTCGCTGCGGCTCCGCATTCGCTGCTTAACCTTGCATCAGATCGTAACTCGCCGGTTCATTCTACAAAAGGCACGCCATCACCCATTAACGGGCTCTGACTACTTGTAAGCACACGGTTTCAAGTTCTTTTTCACTCCCCTTCCGGGGTACTTTTCACCTTTCCCTCACGGTACTGGTTCACTATCGGTCACTAGAGAGTATTTAGCCTTGGGAGATGGTCCTCCCGGATTCCGACGGAATTTCACGTGCTCCGTCGTACTCAGGATCCACTCAAGAGAGAATAAACTTTCGACTACAGGACTCTTACCTTCTCTGGTTCAACTTTCCAGTACGATTCGTCTAATTTATTCCTTTGTAACTCCGTATAGAGTGTCCTACAACCCCAATGAGCAAGCTCATTGGTTTGGGCTCTTCCCGTTTCGCTCGCCGCTACTCAGGGAATCGATTTTTCTTTCTCTTCCTGCGGGTACTAAGATGTTTCAGTTCTCCGCGTCTGCCTTCTGACATGCTATGTATTCACATGTCGATAACACAACATAACTTGTGCTGGGTTTCCCCATTCGGAAATCTCTGGATCAACGCTTACTTACAGCTACCCAAAGCATATCGTCGTTAGTAACGTCCTTCTTCGGCTTCTAGTGCCAAGGCATCCACCGTGCGCCCTTAATAACTTAATCACGTTATTAATATTGTGAGTAATCGTTTGCCATCGGCAATTGATTACTAGCGATTCATTTAAATGAATAAAGCTTTTAAAAACTCTAATTCACT
>NZ_QPMO01000007.1:0-66470 GCF_003344575.1 Staphylococcus sp. EZ-P03
GATTATCTATTACACCAGATAGAAGTAAAGAGTTTTCTAAACATCCAGAAATTACGTCAGAGTTAGATAACATTCCATTTTATTTTCTTGATCCTCATTCCCCTTGGCAACGTGGAACTAATGAAAATACAAATGGATTGATTAGAAAATAATAGCCAAAGGTATTGATATTGATAACATTACAGAAGAACAAATAGAACACTATGTTTATAAGTTGAATACACGTCCTCGTAAACGATTTGATTGGAAAACACCAGCAGAGCTTTTCAATGATAAGGTGTTGCACTTAATTTGACAATTGAAGATTATAAAAGAACCACGAATACAGGCTATCGTTTATACATGTCAAACCCAAATAAATGTAAAAATTGTCCGTTGATTAATCAATGTACCGAAAATAGAGATCATATTAAACAAATACAAAGGCATGTCTGGCAAAACGGTTTAGATATAGTCGAAGACTTAAGGTTTGTAGATACCTTTAAAGAAAAGTATAAATTGCGCAGTCAAACAGTGGAACGAAGATTTGGTGATGCAAAAGAACAGCATGGAATGCGTTGGACACGGCTAAAAGGCCTTAAAAAAGTGTCAATGCAGACGATGCTTATTACTGGTGCAATGAACCTTAAGAAATTAGCGATGTGGTCCATTCCAGGACCAATAACAACGTAGAAATACGTTGCACTTTTTAAAATTATCATTAAAAATCCAAAATATACATAAAAAAATAGACAAACACCTAAAAAATAAATGTGTTTGTCTACGCTCTGAGCAAGGCCGCACGGCCTTGCTTTTATTTTGGATAATCAGTCATAAACCAAACTCATGCTATAGCGTTATTTTTTTAATCCTTTTATTACAAAACATAGCCCAATTAATACTGATAAAATACCTGCACCGATAGATAAAGTTTTTGGTTTTACGAATTCTTTCAATGCTAAATTCAAGTTTTGCGGTCTTTCTGCTAAACGGCGCATGAAGTAACCGAACCAATCTTCGCCGTAGGGTACATAGATACAGAAGTGGTAACCTTCATCTGCAATTTCATAGGCTAAGTCAGAGCGGAAGCCGTATAACATTTGGAACTCGAATTTATCTCGATCGATATGATTGTCCTTCACAAACTGCTTTACATGATCGATGATTTTATCATCATGTGTCGCAATAGATGTTATATTCTTCGCACTTTTCAGTCTTTTTTCGATAAGACGAATGTAGTTTTCATCAATATCTTCTTTCGTTTGATAAGCAATCGACGCATTTTCTTTATAAGCACCTTTTACTAAACGCAAGCGGATATGAGGATAGTTTTCAATCATATTATCTGCAGAATATAAATATGCTTGAACTACAGTTCCAATATTGTCATATTCTTCAGATAATTTGTCCAATACATATAGAATATTGGAAAGCCCTGCAAACTTTTCAGTGTCGATATTAATATGGATATTGCCTAAATCTTTTGCTTTCGCAGCAATTTCTCTTAAATTCTCTTCAGCTAAGCCTAAATCGAATTCAGCCCCCAATTGACTGATTTTAACTGAAAGATGTGCTTTTAAATTATTGTCGTAAATATTTTGAAGCACAGTTAAAATAATGTTTTTCTCTTTAAGACTTTGCTCCTTTGAATCTACAAATTCACCAAGACAATCGACAGTCACTGTAATCCCCTTATCGTTTAGTGTCTTGATTGTCTCAATGACTTCATCAATGGAATTGCCGACAACAACTTTGTTCGCCCCAAGTACAGGTCCGTATTTTCTAGCTGCATTGTTCAAAAAAGTGTTATTTGACAAACCTATAAAAAAATCTTTGACTAGTGACATGTAAATTCCTCCCATACAACTCTGTTTCAATTAGTGTATCATGTTTCTTTAAGGTATGAAAACGTTAACAATATATAATAATACACACTATAATAAATAATTACATAATGAGGAGACAATGTAATTATCTTTTCTGTAGTTATTGTGTTTGAAATCTATTCAAAAATACTTCTTTCTTATTTTGGCGTGAGTTCTAAATAGATTTTAGATGTCAGCTTTTGATACAATAAAATAAACTAATTTTATTAGAAGGGTAGTCGTTGATATGTGGAAGTGGGAAACAGAAAGCGAAGCAAAAGGCGTTATAGTCATTGCTCATAATTTATTAGAACATACAGGCAGATATGCATATGTCATTACATCATTAAGACGTAACGGTTATCATGTCATCATGGGAGATTTGCCTGGACAAGGTCAGACATCAAGATCTAATAAAGGCCAAATCGACAACTTTGAAATTTATCACGAACATATCTTAGAGTGGCTAAGAATCGCGAGTGAATATAAGCTTCCGACATTCTTGATGGGCGTTGGTCTGGGCGGACTGATTACCTTGAATTTAATGGAGCGTACTGAACTGCCGATTGAAGGCATCATTTTAATTTCGCCTTTAACAGCATTCCAAAAAAATGCTAAAACACGTAAAAACATGTTTACATCTAATATCGGTTCAAATGTTAAAGATATGCGCTTCAATCTAGGGATTGAACCCGAACATTTAACAAGAAATGAAGAAGTGATTAAAGAAACTAAAGAAGATGGATTGATGCTGACAAAAGTTTCATACCATTGGTACAAAGAAGTTGTAAATATAATGAAACAAACTATGGAACACTTAGAAGATATTCAAAGTATTCCAATGTGTCTGATGTATGGTACAGAAGATCAAATCGTAGATACAGAAACTATCATAGATATAAAGAAACGTGTTAAAACAGAAGAATTATATTTTAAAGCTTGGGAAGGTTTATATCATGAGATTCATAATGAGCCGGAACGTCCATTAGTTATGCGTTATGTCCTAAGTTACTTGAATAATAAAGTTAATGCATTAGGGTTTATTCCGAATGATATTGATGATCAAATTGAAATTTAAAAACGTTTGAGGTTGAGATATTAATTGTATCTTGACCTTTTTTGATTCACATTGTAAAAATTTGTTCACTTGTATGAAGATTTTTGAGTTCAACACATTGCAATTATGCAATGAAGTTGGTATCTTTAATATGTGAAATATATCACATGAAGATATTCCATAATGGAGAGGGTAAGTAATATGAGTAATGTAAAAGCTAACAAAGTAGTTTTAGTAGGCGATGGTGCAGTAGGTTCTAGTTATGCATTCGCCATGGTAGCACAAGGTGTTGCTGATCAATTAGTCATCATCGACTTAGTTGAAGAAAAAGTAAGAGGTGACGTTTTAGATTTAAATCATGGTATGCCATACGGTGAATCACCAACTCAAGTTTCTGCAGGTACTTATGCTGACTGTTCAGATGCTGACTTAGTAGTCATCACTGCAGGCGCACCTCAAAAACCAGGTGAAACACGTTTAGATTTAGTCGAAAAAAATACTAAAATCTTCAAATCAATTGTAGGTCAAATCATGGACAGCGGTTTCGATGGTATTTTCTTAATTGCTGCAAACCCAGTTGACGTACTTACTTATGTCACTAAAAAAGTATCAGGCTTACCAAAAGAACGTGTTATCGGTTCTGGTACAATCTTAGATACTGCACGTTTCAAATATGAATTAGGTGCAGAATTCGGAGTTTCACCAGACAGTGTAAACGCAAGCATTATCGGTGAACACGGCGACTCTGAATTAGCAGTTTGGTCTCAAGCTAGCGTTGCTGGTCAAAACTTATATGATATTTTAAACAGCGATCCAGAAAGAGCAAAACGTATTGAAGAAATCTTCTTAAACACACGTGATGCTGCATATGACATCATCAAAGCTAAAGGTGCTACTTACTACGGTATCGCTATGGGCTTATTACACATTTCTAAAGCAATTTTACGCAACCAAAACATCGTATTAACTGTATCTAGTTATTTAGAAGGCGAATATGGTCAAAAAGATGTGTACATTGGTGTACCAACATTAGTTAACCGTGCCGGCGCTGTTAAAATTTATGAAACACCTTTAAATGAAAAAGAAACTGAAGAGTTCAATCACTCTGTAAGTGTATTAAAAGAAACAACTAAAAGTGTAGATAAATTATTCAACTAATTATATATAAAACAAGAGCCATTGCCGCTTTAACACGGTAATGGCTCTTATTTTTGATCTTTTTGCCGGATTCTTTATTTTAATACTTGTTTATCGCTTCTCAATTGCACAAATATAAGGTGGGTTATTTTGCTGATTAATAAATCCGTACTGTAATATATGTGCTTTTTGCTGATCGAAGTTTTGAAGATACTGAAAAACTGTCTCGCTTTCTACTTGTCCTTCCGGATGTCCTGGATAGATGACTAAGACAATAATTCCTTCTGTTGAAAGCATTTCGAATATCGCTTCAATTGCTTGAATCGTAGTTTCTGATGTCGTCACGATATGTTTATCGCCTTTTGGCAAATAGCCGAGATTAAAGATAGCCGCATCTACAGGCAAGTCAGCTGCTTTAATATATTGCGCAACATTTTCATGACCATCATGAATCAATGTTGTATTATCGAAATCTGCGACTTTTTGTTTTGCTGATTCAATTGCTTCGGCTTGGATATCAAACCCGTAAACATGTCCATTCGGAACATGCTGTGCTAAAAACAACGTGTCATGTCCGTTGCCGCACGTCGCGTCAATGACTGTACTCTTACTGTTAATATGAGACTGAATCAAGGACTTTGCAAACGGCAAAATACGTTCTACTATCATGATTGATGCGCTTCCTTTGCAGGTTGGTAGTGTTGACCTTGCGCTGAATTTCTTCGTGCTAATTCTGCATCAATTGCATTCAATACTTCCCACTTATTAACACTCCACATAGGTCCGACCATTAAATCGATAGGGCCGTCGCCGGTAATTCGGTGGATAATCATTTCAGGAGGCAGTATTTCTAATTGATCGCATACTAAGCTGACATATTCTTCTTGCGACATAAAGTTCAGCATGCCTTTTTCATATTGTTTGACCATAGGTGTTCCTTTAAGCAAGTGCAGCAAATGAATTTTAATTCCTTGTACATCCATTTGTGCGACTGTTTTAGCAGTTTCCATCATCATGTCGTAATCTTCGCCCGGCAGTCCGTTGATAATGTGCGAACATACATTAATGTTGTGTTTTCTTAATTTAGCCACACCATCATAATACGTCTGCATGTCATGTGCGCGGTTGATTAAATCTGAAGTTTCTTGATGTACTGTCTGTAATCCAAGTTCTACCCATAAGTAAGTACGTTCGTTTAAATCTGCTAAATATTCAACGACATCGTCCGGCAGACAGTCAGGTCTAGTTCCGATAGATAAACCAACGACACCAGGTTCTTTTAAAACCGGTTCGAATTTTTCCTTTAAGACTTCTACTGGTGCATGAGTATTAGTAAAGGCTTGGAAGTATGCGATATACTTGCCTTCATGCCACTTCTCATGCATACGTTCTTTGATTTCTTTGAATTGCACTTCGATAGGATCTGCACGATTGCCTGCGAAATCCCCGCTGCCGGCAGCAGAACAGAATGTACAGCCGCCATGTGCAACAGTACCGTCTCTGTTAGGGCAATCGAAACCTCCATCTAAAGCGACTTTAAAAATTTTATGTCCGAATTTATTTTTTAAATGGTAATTCCATGTATGATAGCGTTTATCTTCAAATGCATACGTAAAATATCGACCCATATGACATTTTCCTTTCTTAAATTAATCCATTGTAAGATTTTACCATAATTTAAGGTAACTTGTTGAGAAGAAAATCTGAATTAGGTCTTTTCTTAATATAGAAATTATAGTAAGATTGTCTGGTTGCAAAATCTAAGTACTAAATAAATAGACGTAAAATGTGTTTTCGCTTCGCTCATTTTGGTGCGCAGGCGAAAATTTTTAATTGGCAAAAAAGCAGAGGTTAAAAACTTGAATCTGAAAAAAGAAAAGAGAAAGCAGGTGTATAAGTATGAACATGCCCAAATCAATTTGGTGGCTTGTTGTAGGAATGGCAATCAACATTATGGGTGCCAGTTTTTTATGGCCTTTAAATACAATTT
This sequence comes from Staphylococcus sp. EZ-P03, assembly GCF_003344575.1. Lineage (NCBI taxonomy): Bacteria > Bacillati > Bacillota > Bacilli > Caryophanales > Staphylococcaceae > Staphylococcus > Staphylococcus sp. EZ-P03. Next base: position 6,029 of record NZ_QPMO01000007.1, read on the forward strand.
ATATGAGTCAGGAATTAGGTAAAAGCTTAACAACTGCCGGGTTAGTTTTGATGATTAATTCATTAGGGATGGTCATCGGCAACTTGCTTGGCGGTTTATTATTTGATAAGTTAGGCGGCTTTACAACAATTATCAGCGGTGCAGTTATTTGTTTATGTGCCACAACTTTATTAAACTTTTATCACGGCTGGCCGTTATATGCGGTGTGGCTTGTAATGTTAGGTTTCGGCGGGGGTGTAATCGTACCTGCGATTTATGCGATGGCCGGAGCAGTGTGGCCGAATGGCGGACGTCAAACCTTTAATGCGATTTACTTAGCACAAAACTTAGGTGTGGCCTTCGGCGCAGCCATGGCCGGCTATGTAGCAGAACTTAGTTTCAATTATATCTTTATCGCAAACTTATTAATGTATGTCGTGTTCTTTATTGTAGCTGTGACACAATTTAATGTACAATATCGCGGGAAAGTCAGAATCCCAGAGACGAATCAATGGGCGCAAAAGAAATATCGCAAACGCTTTGTTGCATTATTACTGTTATGTGTAATGTTTGCGATATGTTGGATTGCTTATATTCAATGGGAGAGTACGATCGCATCATTTACACAGCAAATGAACATTTCATTATCGCAATATAGTGTATTATGGACTATCAACGGTATCATGATTTTAGTTGCACAACCTTTGATTTATCCTGTTATACGCTTATTAAGAGGCAATTTAAAGAAACAAATGTTTGTCGGTATTTGTATTTTTATTTTATCGTTCTTCGTTACAAGCTTTGCGCATCAATTCTCTGTATTTGTAATCGGTATGATTATCCTGACATTAGGTGAGATGTTTGTATGGCCGGCTGTACCTACAATTGCGAACCAGTTGGCACCTGAAGGAAAACAAGGTGCATACCAAGGTATTGTCAATTCAGCGTCAACGGTCGGTAAAGCATTCGGTCCATTAATCGGCGGTATTTTAGTAGATACTTTCAATATGCAAGTGATGTTCTTGTCAATGATGGGCTTATTAATCATTTCAATGTTCTTTTTATATATTTATGATAAACATTTAACACCAAGTGAATTTGATATTTAAACAAGATATGGATACCATGTCTTGTTTTTTTGCACTTCTAAAGTATTTCACAACATTTAATTGTTTATTAATAGTATTGTATTAAATGAGTTGAAGTGTTAAGCTACTTTTAGGAAATATTAATTACAACTTAGAGGTACACAACATGACAAAAACAACTGAAGAATTTAACAGCGACGTGCTGCATACGCCTTTAAAGATCAATAAAGGCGAAATCACACTGGATTTAGGTGTATATGAGTATCAATTTCAAAAGAAATTGAACTTGCAACATCCGGTTGAAAAACCATACTTTGCATTAAAAAGAATCGTAGACATTGTATTGAGTTTCATATTGATACTCATCACTTTGCCGATTATGATTTTATTTTCGATTATCATTTGTTTGGATAGTTTCGGCAGTCCGATTTATTCGCAGATGCGTGTGGGTAAAATGGGGAAACTGTTTAAAATATATAAATTAAGATCCATGAAGAAAAATGCGGAATCAAACGGCATGCAGTGGGCGGAGAAAGACGACCCGAGAATCACACGTGTCGGCCACTTTATCAGAAAAACAAGAATTGATGAATTGCCGCAATTATTTAACGTGTTAAAAGGCGAAATGAGTTTTATCGGTCCTAGACCTGAACGTGCTGAATTTGTGGAATTATTCAGTTCACAGTATCAAGGATTCGAACAACGCTGTTTAGTGTTGCCTGGTTTAAGCGGCTGGGCACAAGTATGCGGCGGTTATGATTTAAAACCGAATGAAAAGCTGAAATACGATATGAGTTATATCCGCCATGCATCTATTCCTTTGGAATTATTTATCGCGTTCAAAACAATCGGTGTGTTATTCACAGGTTCTGGTTCCAGATAGCACTGGCAAAATATTTAGGGCTTGCATTAAAGGATAGAATAAAATATAGTTATAGATGTATATGGAGTAGTAATTTAAATTGCTTATCAAGAGAGCTGGTGGTCGGTGCGAACCAGTTTAGGAATTTAAGTGAACTTACCAACGAATAATATTAAGAATAAGTACAGCTCGAGCTATTATGTATGAGGTGCGTAGAAATACGAATGAAGGTGGTACCGCGGCATCAGTCGTCCTTCATAAAGCAATCATAATAGTTTGAGTTGTATTTTTTTATTAGGAGGAAAGCAAAGTGAGTTTTAATCATCAAGAAATTGAAAAGAAATGGCAGAATTATTGGGCTGAACACAAAACGTTTAAAACTAGCGATAATTTAGGTCAAAAGAAATTTTATGCATTAGATATGTTCCCGTATCCATCAGGTGCAGGGTTGCACGTAGGACATCCTGAAGGCTATACAGCAACAGATATTATTTCACGCTACAAACGTATGCAAGGATATAATGTTCTTCATCCTATGGGATGGGATGCTTTCGGTTTGCCTGCTGAACAATATGCATTGAACACTGGTAATGATCCGCGTGAATTTACTAAAGAAAATATCAAAACATTCAAGCGTCAAATTCAAGAGCTCGGTTTCAGCTATGACTGGGATAGAGAAATCAGTACAACAGATCCTGATTATTATAAATGGACACAATGGATTTTCATTCAACTTTACAACAAAGGCTTAGCTTATGTGGATGAAGTTGCGGTGAACTGGTGTCCTGAACTTAAAGCGGTATTATCTAACGAAGAAGTTGTAGACGGTGTTTCTGAACGCGGAGGATATCCTGTTTATCGCCGTCCGATGAGACAATGGGTATTGCGTATTACTGAATATGCTGACCGTTTGCTTGAAGACTTAGATGACTTAGATTGGCCTGAATCTATCAAAGATATGCAACGTAACTGGATCGGCCGTTCTGAAGGTGCGAAAGTTACATTTGATATCGAAAATAATGATGGCAAAATCGACGTATTCACTACAAGACCGGATACAATTTACGGCGCAACTTTTGCGGTACTAAGTCCAGAACATGAATTAGTAGATCAAATTACAACAGAAGATCATAAAGCAGAAGTTGAAAATTATAAAAAAGAAGCATCTATGAAGTCTGATTTGGAACGTACAGACTTAGCAAAAGACAAATCTGGTGTATTTACAGGTGCGTATGCGATTAATCCATTATCTGGCGAAAAACTTCCGATTTGGATTGCGGATTATGTATTGTCTACTTATGGTACAGGGGCTGTAATGGCTGTACCAGCACATGATGAACGCGACTATGAATTCGCACAAAAATTCGACTTGCCGATTAAAGAAGTCATCGAAGGCGGAGATATTGCGAAAGAAGCATATACAGGAGACGGCCCGCATATCAATTCAGGTGTATTAGATGGCTTAAGCAATGCAGAAGCGATTCCTAAAGCTATCCAATTGCTTGAAGAAAAAGGTGCCGGCGAGAAAAAAGTCAATTATAAATTACGCGACTGGTTATTCAGCCGTCAACGTTATTGGGGCGAACCTATTCCGATTATTCATTGGGAAGACGGTACAATGACAACTGTTCCGACAGAAGAATTACCATTGTTATTACCTGAAACTGATTCAATCGAGCCTTCAGGTACAGGCGAATCACCGCTTGCAAATATTGATGAGTTTGTGAATGTGGTTGATCCTAAAACAGGTATGAAAGGCCGCCGCGAAACAAATACTATGCCGCAATGGGCAGGCAGCTGCTGGTATTATTTAAGATATATTGATCCGAAAAATGACGAAATGTTAGCGGACCCTGAAAAATTAAAACACTGGTTGCCTGTTGATTTATACATCGGCGGGGTAGAACATGCGGTACTTCACTTGCTTTACTCAAGATTCTGGCATAAAGTACTTTACGATTTAGGCGTTGTACCTACGAAAGAGCCATTCCAAAAATTATTCAACCAAGGTATGATTTTAGGTGAAGGTAATGAAAAAATGAGTAAATCTCGCGGCAACGTAGTCAACCCAGACGATATCGTACGTTCACACGGTGCAGACACATTACGCTTATATGAAATGTTCATGGGACCTTTAGATGCGGCAATCGCATGGAGCGAAAAAGGTTTAGACGGTTCTCGTCGTTTCTTAGACCGTGTATGGAGATTGTTCGTAAATGAAGATGGCACACTATCTTCTAAAATAGTAGATAATGATGATAAATCATTACAAAAAGTATATAACCAAACTGTGAAAAAAGTAACAGAAGACTATGACACATTAAACTTCAACACTGCTATCAGTCAATTGATGGTATTCATTAACGAAGGCTACAAAGCAGATCAGCTTTACAAACCTTATGTTGAAGGGTTTGTGAAAATGTTGTCGCCGATTGCGCCGCATTTAGGTGAAGAATTATGGTCTAAACTTGGACATGATGAAACAATCAGTTACCAACCATGGCCAGATTTCGATGAATCATTACTTGTTGATGATGAAGTTGAAATTGTTGTTCAAGTCAACGGCAAAGTCAGAGCGAAAGTCTTCATTCCAAAAGATGCGTCAAAAGAAGAAATGGAAGACATTGCTTTAAAAAATGAAAATGTTAAATTAGATATAGGGGAAAAAGACATCAAGAAAGTCATCGCTGTTCCGCATAAATTAGTGAATATTGTAGCTAAATAATTAAGGAAGGTGATTAAGTGATGGAATCAATTACAACAGATGAACTTAAAAAGAAAATGCTAGAACATTCACCTGTTCATATTGTTGACGTCAGAGAAGATGAGGAAACAGCTACAGGTATTATTCCTGGAGCAACAACAATTCCGATGAATCAAATTCCTGACCATGTCAAAGACTTTAATGAAAATGATACGTACTATATTATTTGCGCAGGCGGTGTACGCAGTGCAAATGTAGTCAACTATCTTAAGGAACAAAACCCTAACATTCATGCTGTAAATGTAGAAGGCGGTATGAAAGCATGGGGCGACGAAGGTTTAGAAGTCGATAGTATTTAATAAGTTTTTAACATAGTAATAGCCGAAACAGGGCACTTTATCAGTGTGCTGTTTCGGCTATTTTCATTGTGTGATGCATTACATTGTGCTGTTGTAGATGCCTGCGTTAAGACCCGAAACACGTCCGGTTACTAAAGCGCTGGTAATATTATAGCCGCCAGTATAACCGTGTATATCGAGTACTTCACCGCAAAGGAAAAGGCCAGGTGTAATTTTAGACATCATGGTATGCGGTTCGATTTCTTTAATAGAGACACCACCGCCTGTGACAAATGCTTTTTCTATCGGCAAGGTCCCATTTACATTAAACGTAAATGATTTGAACAGATGTGCAATTTCCAAGATTTGCTGATTAGAGATATGATGTCCGGTTGTGTCTTCAGCTACGCCGGCTTGTTCTAAAATAAAATTCAGATAGCGTTCTTCAATGATGCCGCGAAAGCTGTTCTTGATATATTTATCCGGAGCATCTTTAATTAATTTCTTAATGCGTGCTTGCACTTCATTTTCTTTCTCTTCAGGGAAGACATCAAGCTGCATTTTGATGTCTTGTCTCTTTTGAGATTTTTGTTCTTTGTATACAAATTGGCTGCAGCGTAAAGCAGCAGGTCCGCTGACGCCGAAGTGTGTGAATATCATATCCATTTGATGAGTGATACGCGGTTTTTTGTTTTTTCTTAATACAGATAAAGCGACATCTTTTAAGCTGAGACCTTTGAGTGTCTTTCTGATTATAAAAGGTTCTTTAGAAGTAATCGGAACTTCTGTCGGAAAGAGTTCTGTAATGGTATGGCCTAAACTTTCCGCAAATGTATAACCGTCACCTGTTGAACCTGTGTGCGGTACACTTGTGCCGCCTGTAGCGATCACCACTGATTTGGCTAAATAGTCGCGGTTGTCTTGATCTGTAACGCTAAAGCTTCCATCATCGTTCTTTTGGATGTGTTTGACTGCTGTTTCTTCTTTAACTTCAACATGATTTTGAGCTAATTCTTGAATCAATGTATCTACGACATCTTGTGCACGGTTAGAAACCGGAAACATTCGGCCGTGATCTTCTTCTTTAAGTTTTACGCCTCTTGATTCAAAGAATTCTATAATAGACTCATTGTCGAAAACTGAAAAGGGGCTGTAAAGAAATTTTCCGTTGCCTGGAATATGACGGATAATTTCATCGTAGGGCAATCGATTGGTAACATTGCATCTGCCTCCGCCTGAAATTTTCAGTTTTCTGCCGAGTCCTTTCTTCTTTTCTATCAGCAAAACCTTTTGTTTGTCTTGGCTTGCGGCTGCAGCTGACATTAAACCGCTGGGACCGCCGCCTATAATGATTGTTTGGTACATATCGATTATCACGCATTAAATCTAGCGTGATTACCTCCTTTGATTTGATTTGAAATAAGTATTTAGGTTATTGTGAATGCTTAGACTAGTATTCCGTTTACTTTCGTAAGATTATATGGCATAGTCTACTCTGTTGTTAAATTCTTTATAATATCTTTCCTGTTAACACAATTTTAAGCTATAATACTAATGAAAAAAAGTAACTGCTAATGAATGTTGGTAGTGGGATAAGATTAAATTAATTTTCAGATAGGAAGAGTGTTATGAATGAAAGTCAAGAATTAGTGAGAGGGACCTTTCTCTTAACAGTAAGTATTTTGATTACCAAAATACTGGGTGTGCTGTTCATTATACCGTTTTACGCAATTATCGGCGGTGAGGAGAATTTGGCCCCATTCAACTATGCATATGCACCTTACAACATTGCGATTGCTGTAGCAACCGCTGGTGTTCCGCTGGCTGCTTCTAAGTATGTAGCAAAGTATAATGCAATCGGTGCATATCATGTAAGTCAAAAGCTTTATAAATCAAGTTTTATTGTCATGTCGATCAGCGGTATTATCGGGTTTATTATCTTATATACTTTATCTCCGTTTATCGCTAATGTCACATTGGCACATAAATCAAACGTAAAAGGCGGATGGACTGTTGATGATATTACATGGATTATCCGTATTATCAGTACAGTTGTTATCTTTATTCCGCTATTAGCGACTTGGCGAGGGGTATTCCAAGGTTTCAAATCTATGGGTCCTACAGCTGTTTCAGAGGTAACTGAACAAGTAGCTAGAATTATCTTTATTTTAGGCGGCAGCTATGTTGTCTTGCACGTGATGAACGGTACAGTCTTAATGGCCAATGGTGTAGCTACATTTGCGGCAGCAATCGGTGCAATTGTAGGTATCTTTACACTGTGGTATTATTGGCGCAAGCGTAAACCATATATAGATGAAATGGTTGCGTCTGACACAACCGGTTTGGATGTTCCGTATTCAAAAATGTATAAAGAAATTATTTCGTATAGTATTCCTTTTGTTATTGTCAGCTTAAACTTCCCGCTCTTCAACATTGTGGATCAGCTGACACATAACAATGCTTTAGGCATTGCAGGCGTACCTCAGCAATTACACGACTATTTCTTTACAATATTGAATATGACAACAAACAAAATTGTGATGATCCCCACTTCATTAGCAGCAGGCTTTGCGATCAGTTTGATTCCTTATATTACAAAGACATATGAATCAGGCGAACTGAGCGAAATGCACAGACAAATCAGAACATCGCTTGGTGTCTTAATGTTTATTACAGTTCCTGCAAGTTTAGGGATTATGGCGTTAGCCTCTCCGTTATATACTGTGTTCTACAGTAATAACTTTGACGGCAGCCGTTTGTTATTCTTCTATGCACCCGTGGCAATGCTGATATCTTTATTAAGTATTACTGCATCTATGCTGCAAGGTATAGATAAACAGAAACTGACAGTATTCGTTATTTTAGCGGCAGTTGTATTGAAAATTGTATTAAACTTCCCGCTTATTGTTATGTTCCATACAGCAGGTGCAGTACTAAGTACGGGTATCGCTTTATTATTCGCAAACATCTGCAACTTCTATATCTTGAAGAAATATGCGAAGTTCACATTTACAGAAACTTGGATTCAATTTGCGAAAATCTTTATCTACGGCTTCATCATGATGATTTGTGTCGAAATCGGTTATTGGTTGATGCAAATGGTTGTATCGCCGCAAACAAAATTCGGCAGTTTAATTATTTTAATCGTAGGAGTTGTGATTGGTATGGCAGTTTATGGCGGTATCACACTGAAAACAAGACTTGCGGATCAATTCCTTGGTGAATTGCCAAGCAAATTACGCAGAAAGTTGAGAATCTCATAATGAGATTAGATAAATTTTTATCAAATATGGGTGCAGGTACACGCAGCGAGGTCAAACAACTGTTAAAGAAAAATGCAGTGATGGTCAATGGAAAGAAAGAAAAACAAAGCAAGCGTCAAATCAATCCAGAAGCGGATGAAATCAGCGTAAACGGTGAAGTCATTGCTTATATTGATAAAATCTATTTAATGCTGAACAAACCTGCCGGCTATGTTTCTGCGGTTGAGGATGCAGAGCATAATACAGTCATTAGCTTGATTGAACAATATCAATATTTAGACCTTTTTCCTGTTGGAAGATTAGATAAAGATACAGAAGGGTTGTTGTTGATTACAAACGATGGGCAATTCAACCACGATGTAATGAGTCCGAATAAGCATGTTTCAAAAGTATATCAAGTCGAAGCAGCACAACCAGTGACGCAAGATGATGTACAAAGATTCAAAGAAGGTATAGAATTATCGGATGGTAAAGTCAAACCGGCAAAACTCGAAATAACAGAAGATCCTCAAATTGTATTTGTGACAATTCATGAAGGTCGCTACCATCAAGTAAAAAGGATGTTTCATGCGATTGATAATGAGGTAACTAAGTTAAAGCGAGTTAAAATCGGAAATTTAAAACTAGATGACAATCTGTTAAAAGGCGAGTATCGCGAATTAACCGAAACAGAATTGGAATTAGTTAAAAGCTAAAATTTTAAAAAGGACAAGGTGATTATTTATGGCTAAATCAAATAACTTCTTAAAAGCAGTACTAGGAATCGGCGCAGCAGCAGTTGCTGTAGCGTTAAGCAGAAAAGAAAGCAGAGATCGTTTAAAACAAGAATATGATAAATACAAAGAAAACCCTGAATCATATAAAGAAAATGCTAAAGAATTAGCAAACCAAGTTGCATCAAAAGCAACTGAAACTTTCAACGAAGTAAAACAAGATCCTAAAGGTTATGCTGAAAAAGTAAAACAAGACCCTAAAGGTTTCTTGCAAGAACAAAAAAATCGTTTCTCTAATTCAGGAGATGCGCCATCACCAACATTGAAAGATGTTAAAGGTTCAGATGAAGCGCAAAACAACATCAGAATCGTTACTGATGAAGATTTAAAACAAAACGAAAACAAAGATTCTAACGACAACAAATAAGACAGTTTTTATTTTAAGTACCTTAGCGGATTCGCTAAGGTGCTTTTTTTGATACCGAAAATTATTTTTGTGTTTTAAGGCTTGCAATGACAACATTTTTGAAAAGTTGACAGAAAATTTATGGGGTTCCCACTGTTGTTTAAGAATCAGTTAGGGTAAAATAAATAGTGAACTAAAAAACGAGAAGGAAGTTGATCACGAATGTGGAAAGAAAAAGTGCAAGAATATGAAGATCAAATTATTGCTGATTTAAGCGGCTTACTATCCATTGAAAGTGTAAGAGACGATAGTAAAGCAACATCTGATGCACCAGTCGGTCCGGGTCCAAGAGCGGCACTTGATTATATGTATCAAATTGCTGAACGTGATGGATTCACTGTCCACGATGTCGATCATATTGCAGGCAGAATCGAAGCAGGTAAAGGAGAAGACTTATTCGGTGTATTATGCCATGTCGACGTAGTACCTGCAGGCGAAGGTTGGGATACACCGCCGTTTCAACCTACTGTAACTGATGATGCAATTATCGCACGTGGTACTTTAGATGATAAAGGACCTACAATCGCAGCTTATTATGCTGTTAAAATCTTAAATGAAATGAATGTAGATTGGAAAAAACGTGTGCATATTATCATCGGTACAGATGAAGAATCTGATTGGAAATGTGTCGACCGTTATTTCAAAACTGAAGAAATGCCGGTATTAGGTTTTGCGCCTGATGCTGAATTCCCAGCAATTCATGGTGAGAAAGGGATTACTACTTTCGACATCAAATTCAATGCTGATGCTGCTTCAGATGATGAAGCGGAAGTGACACTTTTATCACTTGAATCAGGCCAACGATACAACATGGTTCCTGATGAAGCAGTGGCAAAACTTAGTGTTAAAACAAGCAATTCTGATGTAACAGAACGCTACCAGCAATATCTGGAAGCGCATGAATTAACAGGCACAAGCGAATTAGAAGGAGATACATTAGTACTACGTTTAAAAGGTAAAGCCGTACATGGTATGGACCCTTCAATCGGACTTAATGCAGGGTTATATTTAATTCACTTTTTAAACGGCTTGGAATTAGATGCAAACGCTGCAAAATTTGTGGATTTAAGTGAACGTTATTTATTTGAATCACACTTCGGCGAAAAAATGGGCATGAAATTCCATACCGATAAAATGGGAGATTTAACAACTAACATCGGTATTATTTCTTATGAAAAAGGAAAAGGCGGCGAATATGGTATTAATTTGCGCTACCCAGAAGGATTTGAATTTGATGAAGCTATCGAAGGCTTCAAACACGAAGTAAATGAATTAGGATTCGAACTTGAATTAGGCAAAGTACAACGTCCTCATTATGTTGATAAAGATGATCCGTTTGTACAATCTTTAGTTCAAGCATATCGCAACCAAACAGGCGATATGACTGAGCCATACACAATCGGCGGAGGTACTTACGCACGTAATCTAGATAAAGGCGTAGCATTCGGAGCGATGTTCAGCGACTCAGAGGACTTAATGCATCAAAGAAACGAATACATCACTAAAAAACAATTATTTAATGCTACAAGTATTTATTTAGAAGCATTGTACGCATTATGTGTGGAGGAATGACTATGACGAATAAAGTGTTGCTAAACGGCCGATTTGTAGAGGAACAAGAGGCACTTGTGCCATATAATGACAGAGGTTATAACTTCGGAGACGGTATTTATGAATACATCCGAATTTATGATGGACACTTCTTTACTTTACAAGAACATTTTGAAAGATTTTTAAGAAGTGCATCTGAACTGAATATTGATTTAGATGAAACGATCGAATCACTAACAGAAAAAGCAGAAGCACTTGTTAAAGAAAACAACGTAGAAAACGGCGGTGTTTATATGCAAGTGACACGCGGTGCTGCACCGCGCGACCATGCGTTCCCTGGTCCGGACGTCAAACCGCAAATGATGGCATTCACAAGAAGTTACGGCAGACCGTTAGAAGCATTAGAAAACGGAATCAACGCTGTAACAGTTGAAGATATCCGCTGGTTGCGCTGCGATATCAAAAGCTTGAATTTGCTTGGTAATGTATTATCAAAAGAATATGCTGTGAAATACAATGCTTCAGAAGCAATCCAACATCGCGGCGAAACTGTCACTGAAGGTGCATCAAGCAACGTGTATGCAATTAAAGACGGTGTGATCTATACTCATCCGACTGATAATTTCATCTTGAATGGTATTACTAGAAAAGTAATCAAACGTATTGCAAATGAGCAAAATATCCCATTCAAAGAAGAAACGTTTACTGTAGATTTCTTGAAACAAGCGGATGAAGTAATTGTTTCAAGTACTTCAGTTGAAGTGATGCCGGTAATTAAATTGGATGGAGAAGCGGTTGGAAACGGACAAGTCGGTCCAATTACACGCCAATTGCAAAAAGGATTTGAACAAAAAATAAATGAGAGTCATTAATTTAGTGATTTTTACCAACTGACATTAAATTTATGGTATAATTTTTAATTGTCGCCGCTAAAAAACTGAAATGTTTTCATTAGCGAATAAGAAAGTAAAATGTGTCTTTTTGTTTCTCATTTTTGGTTGAAAAGAAATGTTAAAAATTATAGAATTAACAATGAGTGCTACGGACGGATAATTGTTAAAAATTGTTAAAAGAAATGTAAAATATGGCTCTTGATCTACGATTCTAGAGCCATTTTCTAATTGAAAGCGAGGTGAACGTGTTGGAGCAGTTCTATCAGTTAGGATGGACTTTAGATTCTGCTGGAGGAGCTTCCGGAGAGGCTTACATGGCTGAACAAGATGGCCAAAAGCTGTTCTTGAAAAGAAACTCAAATCCATTTATAGCAGCATTGTCTGCTGAGGGTATTGTCCCTAAGCTAGTTTGGACGAAACGAATAGAAACAGGTGAAGTTGTCACAGCGCAGCATTGGAAGAATGGCAGAGAATTAACATTCGAAGAGATGACACAAACAAGAGTTGCCAAGCTGTTGAAGAAAATTCACAGCTCAAAAACATTGTTAACAATGTTAAAAAGAATGGAAATGGAACCAATCACACCTGACATTCTTTACAATAAAATCAATACCTCGCTTTCAAGACAAGTGCTTTCGCATCATGTCATACGAAAAGCTTTGACTTATCTTGAAGAACACAAGCCTCATTTGGACCCTCGCTTTTATACAGTTGTTCATGGTGATGTGAATCATAATAATTGGTTACTATCAGATCGAGATGAACTTTATTTAGTAGACTGGGAAGGCGCAATGTTGGCAGATCCGGCCATTGATATTGGAATGCTGCTTTACAATTACGTTCCTCACAGCGAGTGGTCAGAGTGGCTAGAAAAATACGGCTGTAAAGAGTCTATTGATTTAAGCAAGAGAATGAAATGGTATACAGTGATACAAGCAATCGGTCTTGTAGAATGGTCTGAAGAACAAAAACGCTTTAAAGATATGAATATTTGGCTGAAATTCTTAAATGAAGTAATGAACAGCAACGTATTTATTTGAGGAGACAAATTAAATGAGATTAAGAAATAAACCTTGGGCAGAGGATTATTTGCGCAAACATGATAATGTGGTAGATATAGACGGCACACATGCTGGCGAGATGTCTGCTTGGTTCGATAAAGAACAGCCGATTTATATCGAAGTCGGTTCTGGAATGGGGCAGTTCATTACTGAACTTGCTGCCTTGCATCCGAACATCAATTTTGTTTCTTTAGAAAGAGACAAGAACGTCATGATTCGTGTTTTAGATAAAGTACTAGAAAAAGGCTTAACTAATATTAAATTGATCTGCAATGATGCAATGGAACTGACAGATTACTTTAAAGAAAGCGAAATTGATCGCATTTATTTAAATTTCTCAGACCCATGGCCTAAGAAACGTCATGCAAAGCGCAGATTGACATATCACACATTTCTAGCGTTGTATAAAGCAATTTTGAAAGCAGAAGGCGAAATTCACTTTAAGACAGATAACAGAGGGTTATTTGCTTATAGTTTAGAAAGCATGTCCCAATTCGGCATGTATTTTACAAAAATCAACTTGAATCTTCATGATGAAGATGATGAAGATAATATTGAAACTGAATATGAAAGAAAATTTGCGGACAAAGGTTCTCGTATTTATCGAATGGAAGCAAAATTTCATCAATAAGCACTGCATTCTTATGAATGCAGTTTTTTTATGCGTTGATAAAGTTTGAAAATACGCTATAATCGCCCTATACTTATACTATATAACTGAACGTAAGGGTGATGCAGGTGAAATTAGGTAAATACGAATTGCATTATTTAAATGGCGGAATGACAAATATGGATGGCGGTACGATGTTCGGACCTGTACCAAAACCATTATGGGAAAGAAAAATACCGGTTAATGACAAAAACCAAGTTCCGATGACAACACATCCTATTTTAATTCGTACCGGCGAACAGAATATCCTTATTGATACAGGACTTGGAGAAGGAAAACTTACAGACAAACAAAAACGCAATTTCGGGGTTGAGAATGAAAGCCTCGTTGCTCAAGATTTGAAAAAGCTGGGTCTTAAGCCGGAAGATATTGATATTGTATTAATGACGCATTTGCACTATGATCACGCTTCAGGATTAGCGGATTTAGACGGCAATGCAATATTTAAAAATGCAGTACATTATATTCAACAAGATGAATGGCATGAATTTTTAGCACCAAATCTTAGAAGTAAAGCTACATATTGGCCGATGAATCAAGGCGATTACCAAAAACGCATGATTTTATTCGAAGACGATATTGAAGTCGTGCCTGGTATTCATATGTATCATACAGGCGGGCACAGTTTCGGTCATAGTATTATTACGATTGAGAGTGAAGGAGAAAAGGCGGTACACATGGCTGATATTTTCCCATCTCATGCGCATTTAAATCCGTTATGGGTAACTTCTTACGATGATTATCCGATGCAGTCTATAAGAGAGAAAGAAAGATGGCTGCCTTGGCTGATAATGCAGGATTATTGGTTCTTATATTATCATGATGCTGCGTATTTTGCGGTAAAATTTGATAAAGACGACCATTCCATCAAAGCAGCGGTTGAGCGAAAATAGTGGAAATAGCAATTAAAGGGTGGAAAGGTTAGAAAAGGTCATAAAAAAACAATGTTTCCGTTTTTCGGAAACATTGCAGTAATAAGTATGCATACCAATATCATTAAACTTCTTTTATGTTAATGATTTTACCATTTGCGGCATCGGCGATGAATTCATAATTACTAACTTTGCCGCGGTTTTCAGTTGTTACACCGCCGCGATAGATTTCGTATTGAATCCCGTCTTGTTCAAATGGTTGAGGTTCTGAGACAATGTATGACCCTGTGACATTCATGAAGTAGCTTTTTACTTCTTCAATCAGCTTTTGAGGGTTATACTTTTTAGTGCCTAAAATAGTGAGGTAAGCTATTACACTGCCCAATAAAACTGTAATTGGTAATACTATCAATAACAAAATTTTTCTTCGAGACATCTCAATTTATACCTCCACTTACGTTATATTAATATTCTACCATAACATAAGGGAGATAATGAATTATTAAGGAGCGATGACATAATGGAAATTGCAAGACAAGATACTTTAAAACATATTAAAGCTTTAACAGAATTTCATGGTGCCCCAGGTTTTGAACAAGATCTTAAAGCGTACATAAAAGAACAAATGGAACCCTATGCGGATACATTTATTTATAATCATATGGGCGGATTTTATGCGGTAAAAAAATCTAAAAAAGAAGATGCTAAAAAAGTTATGGTCGCAGCACATATGGATGAAGTAGGTTTCATGGTTACAGATATTACAAAAAACGGTATGCTGCACTTTACGAACTTAGGAGGCGTTGCTGCTGATATTTGGCAAGGACAACGTTTAAAAGTCAAATCACGCAAGAATGAGATCATTACTGGTGTAGTTGCGAGTATTCCAAAACATTTCAGAACAGGAAATGAAGGACAGCCGCAGATTAAAGATCTAATGTTAGATATCGGCAGTGATTCAGCTGAAGAAGTCAGAGCGAGAGGTATTGAAATCGGAGATTCAATCGTACCTGATACTGAATTTATTCAATTATCCGAGCATCGCTTTGCTGGTAAAGCATGGGACAATCGTTATGGTTGTTTATTGGCTATTGAAATTTTAAAATTATTTAAAGACCAAGAACTTGATGTAGATTTATATGTCGGCGCAAATGTTCAAGAAGAAGTTGGTTTAAGAGGTGCCCGCGCAGCAGCTGAACAAATCAATCCAGATATCGCATTTGTGGTAGATTGTTCGCCAGCGAATGATATGAAAGGTGTACAACAGTTGTCAGGCCAATTAGGCGGCGGTACTCTAATTCGTATCAAAGACGGTACAATGATTCTGAAACCTGCATTTAGAGACTACTTATTAGAACAAGCTCAGCAACATGATATTAAAACACAATATTACATTTCTCCTGGCGGTACTGACGGCGGTGAAATTCACAAAGCCAACATTGGTATTCCAACTGCGGTTATAGGTGTATGTGCAAGATATATTCACAGTTCTGACTCTGTATTTGATATCAGAGATTATTATTCTGCCAGAGCGCTGCTCAAAGCATCTATTTCTGCATTAGATGATGAAACAATCGAACATTTAAAATATTCATAAAATATAAGAAAGAAGTGAAGGATTTATGAAACAATTAGAATCAGTAGAAGCATTTAATGAATTGAAAGAGGGTAAAACCATCTTTATGTTTACAGCAGATTGGTGCGGCGATTGTCGTTTTATCGCACCTAGACTTCCAGAATTAGAAGAAAAACATCCTGAGTATACATTTGTATCTGTAGACCGCGACCAATTTATTGATTTAGCTGCAGAACTCGGTATTATGGGTATCCCAAGCTTTTTAGTTTATGAAAATGGCGAACAAGTGGGAAGTTATGTAAGTAAAGACAGAAAAACAATTGAACAAATAGATGAATTTATCGCGAATATTTAAATAAAAATACCCTTAGGAAATTAACATTTTTTCTGTTCCTAAGGGTATTTTTACGGTAAACTATAAAAAGGTATGTAATTAGGAGTGTTAATTATGAATGTCTTTCAAATGAGAGATAAATTAAAAGAACGTTTAAACCATTTAGACGTAAACTTTACATTTAATAGAGAAGAAGATACCTTGCGCATTGCACGTAAAGATAATGGGAAAGGTGTAACGATTAGATTAACACCCATCGTTGCAAAATATAACGATCACAAAGAGAAGATTGTAGATGAAATTGTTTATTATGTTAACGAGACAATTCATCAAATGAGCGATCAAGCACATCAAGATATGAAAGATTTAAAAATTATGCCTGTCATACGTGCAGCAAGCTTTGAAAAAGAAACAAAAGAGGGCCATCCGTTTGTAATCGATAAACATACAGCAGAAACCAATGTTTATTACGCATTAGATTTAGGAAAGTCCTATCGATTAATCGATGAATCAATGTTAAAACAATTAAATGTCACGGCTCAGCAAATTAAAGAGATGGCATTATTCAATATCAGAAAATTAGATACGCCTTATAAAACTGATGAAGTTAAAGGCAATATCTTCTATTTCATTAATACCAATGATGGATATGATGCAAGCCGCATTCTCAACACACCATTATTGAATCAATTTGAAGAAAAATGCGAAGGCGAAATGTTAGTGGCCGTTCCCCATCAAGATGTTTTGATTATTGCTGATATCAGAAACAAAACAGGTTATGATGTCATGGCACACTTAACTATGGAATTCTTCACAAACGGTCTTGTACCGATTACTTCATTGTCCTTAGCTTATGAAAAAGGACACTTTGAACCTATCTTTATTCTTGCGAAAAACAATAAAGACAAAAAAGGAAAAAGTCCTAATGTGGTTCAAGAATTAAGCGCAGTTAAAGATAATAAGAAAAATGACAAGAAATAAGGAGATCATACTATGAATTTATTTTATAACTTAAACGGTGTTGGAGATGTAGCATTTTTACAAGTTGAACCTGCAGAAGGCGACTTTGAATATACGACACATGGCGATGTTGTCAGAATTACTTTAGACAATAAAGCAGTCGGTTATAATATCTTTAATGCTTCTAAGCATTTATCAATTGAAGGCAACGGCTTTATTAAATTAACACCTGAATTATTAGAAAGTCTTCAAAAAGTTCTAGCAGATGCAGGTGTTGAAGATCAATTAGACTCAGATTTATCACCTAAATTTGTAGTAGGTTATGTTAAAACAAAAGAAAAACATCCGAATGCGGATAAATTAAGCATCTTAAAAGTTGATGTCGGAGACGAAACACTGCAAATCGTTTGCGGTGCACCAAACGTTGAAGCTGACCAAAAAGTGGTTGTTGCTAAAGTAGGTGCTGTAATGCCGAGCGGTATGGTGATCAAAGATGCGGAACTTCGCGGTGTACCATCAAGCGGTATGGTGTGCTCAATGAAAGAATTGAATCTGCCGAATGCACCGCAAGAAAAAGGTATTATGGTTTTATCTGATGATTACCAAGTTGGGCAACCATTTTTCGAAGAATAAAATGATTGGAAGGAAGTGACATTATGAACTGGTTTGATAAATTATTCAGCGATGAAGACGAAGAAGAAGTCTATCAAAGAAAATACAGCCAACGCAGACAAAAGTTAGAAGAAAAAGAACGTCGCCGTCATGCATTGCTGCCAGAAAATAATGATATTTACGAACGTCCAAAAGGTAATTTCAGATTTCCGCTGCATGTCAATGATGACGATAATCAAAGTGATGAATCAGAGACAGCATCCAATCATTCTGAACCAGGTTATGAACAAGCAGCACATTCTGAAGAAGCTGCTTACCAAAAGCCCGACCATCGCCGTCATAGAAGACGACGTACATTTCATGATGATACACAAGAAGATAGTTCATTTCGAACTACACGCAGTTCACGCAAGTCATCACAAGCGTCTGCACAGCGCACACAACCTGCATCAGAACCTCAGAAAAGAGAAAACCAAAGCAGACGTGTGCAAAATTATTCGACACGCTATGATACAAAAGATATCTATTATAAAAGCGGAGAATTTAAGGCAGAAGAAGTACCTTCGGCAATTTTCGGTACGAAAAAGCGTCATCCATTAGAAAATGGTGTAATTCAACGTTCAAATCAACCATCTGAAGAAACATCAAAACAACAAGGCAAGATTCCGACAGATCCTTTAAATGGTATGAGAAAAGCTCAAGTTGATGCACAGACTGAAATGCATGAATCTAAAGATGAACAGCATGAGTCAGCAAAAACACATACTAACAATGCGAAAACAAATCGTACACCTAATTATTCTAAGGCAGATAACACGATTAACATCAATAATATTTATGCTTCTCAAATCGTTGAAGAAATCCGACGCGAACGTGAACGTAAAGTCTTGCAGCGTAAAAAGTTCAAAGAAGCACTGCAGCAAAAGCGTGAACAAGAAGATACAAGCTCGATTCAAAAAGCCATTGATGATATGTATGCTGAACAAGCTAAACAGTATGTCCAAGATCCTGTTTTCCAAGAAAACGGCTTTGAAAAAGAAAAAGAGATGGAAGCTGAATCAGCTCAACAAGAAACACCAGCTGAAACAAAAGAAACTAATGAGTCAGAAGAAACTAATCAGTCTGAAACACCATCTGAGGCTGATGTATCAGCTTCACATCCTTCAGATGAAAATAAAACTTCAGAAGAACCGCAAGATGCCTTTGATTATGAAGAGGTAGACTTGAACCAAGTTCATAGTGTGCAAACATTAAATGAAGAAGATGTTAAAGTGGTGGATGATGAACCATTTAAAGCACAAAACGTTTCAGATGAAGTGTTAGCAGAATCTGATGCATCATCTGAAACTCAAGAAACAGATTCTCAAGTTCAACCAGAAGTAGCAGATGCGCAATATACTGAGTTAGAAGCATCAGAAGAGGATAGTGACGCAGAAACACAAGCGGCTGCAGAGGCAGAAGCTGAAACTGCGGAACTTGAGGATGAAACAGAACCAGCAACATCTTCTGACGAAGAAGAAATTGATACAACTGAAACTTCAAATACAGAGCATGCAGCACAAGAAGATAATCAAGCAACACATGAACCTGTGTTAGCACCTGACAATAAAGAAGATCAATCACAATTTATTTCAAACACAGATGAATCAGAAGCAGTGTCAGAACATAAAGAAGAAAAACCGAATTATGAACCGCAGCTTAAACCAGATATACCTGTATCAAATGAGACAGAAGCACAGCCGAAAGCAAATGATGAAGATGTATCAGAAACACACGCTGCAGACGATGTACAAGATAATGCTGAAACATCATCTGAAAACACGGCTTCACAAGTATCTGAACAGGCTTCAAAAGCTGAAGAAAAGCCGAAGGTTTCAAAACCAATTCGTAAAGGTGCAAAACCATTCAATGTGATGATGACGCCATCAGACAAACGCAGAATGATGGATGCGCGTAAACGAAAAGCTGAACCTGTATTAAGACCTGATGACAAGGATAAGACAACTCAACAGCAATCAGCACAAGAAACAGACAAACAAACAGAAGCACCACAAGCTGAACAATCGTCTTCTGAAACACAAACGCATCAAACTGAAGACAAAGACCAGCAAGGTGAACAAGGTCACATCACAACAAGTGTGAATACCCAAAGAACAACACAAAATGGTGAACGTCATGATCAAAGCAAAGCACAAGCTGCTCAACAAGATAATGCACATGTGAATGGCCCTAAAGCAGTTTCAGTAAATGCGCCTAATGAACACCATCACGAAGGTATTCGCAGAGGACCTAATTTGAAATTACCGAGCCTAGACCTTTTAGACGAACTGGAAGTGCATGAAGTCGACCAAGAGTGGATTGATGAGAAGAAACAAGAACTTAATGATGCGTTCTTCTATTTCAATGTACCGGCTGAAGTTAAAAATGTTACGGAAGGTCCAAGTGTGACACGCTTTGAATTATCAGTAGAAAAAGGTGTGAAAGTTTCAAGAATTACTGCTTTGCATGATGACTTGAAGATGGCGCTTGCGGCTAAAGATATCCGTATAGAAGCACCGATTCCAGGTACAAGCTTGGTAGGTATAGAAGTACCGAATGTATCTCCTACTAAGGTCAATTTAAAATCAATCATTGAAAGTTCTAAATTCAAGAATGCGGAATCTAAATTAACCGTAGCAATGGGTAATCGTATTAATAACGAGCCATTATTAATGGATATTGCGAAAACACCGCATGCCTTGATTGCAGGGGCAACAGGTTCAGGTAAATCAGTATGCATTAATAGTATTTTATTATCGTTACTGTATAAAAATCACCCTGAAGAATTGAAGCTGCTGCTGATTGATCCGAAAATGGTTGAACTTGCACCATATAACGGATTACCGCATCTGGTTTCACCGGTTATTACTGATGTCAAAGCAGCTACACAAAGTTTAAAATGGGCTGTAGATGAAATGGAAAAACGCTATAAATTATTTGCGAAATATCATGTGCGCAATATTACAGCGTTTAATAAAAAAGCACCATATGAACACCGATTGCCGAAAATCGTCATTGTTATTGATGAGTTAGCAGACTTAATGATGATGGCACCGCAAGAAGTAGAACAATCTATAGCAAGAATAGCGCAAAAAGCACGTGCTTGCGGTATTCATATGCTTGTCGCAACACAACGACCATCTGTAAATGTAATTACAGGATTAATCAAAGCGAATATTCCAACTCGTATCGCATTTATGGTATCATCTAGTGTGGATTCTAGAACGATACTTGACAGCGGAGGCGCAGAACGTCTGCTTGGTTATGGCGATATGCTATATTTAGGTAATGGTATGAATAAACCAATCCGTGTACAAGGCAGCTTCGTTTCGGATGAAGAAATAGATGCAGTCGTTGATTTTATTAAAGAACAACGCGAACCTGAATATTTATTTGAAGAGAAAGAATTACTAAAACAAACAAAAGCGCAGCCGAAAGACGATTTGTTTGATGATGTGTGCAGATTTATGGTTTCAGAAGGCAATATCTCTACATCATCTATCCAACGCCACTTCCAAATCGGATACAATAGAGCGGCACGTATTGTTGACCAATTAGAAGAATTGGGATATATCTCAGGTCCAAACGGTTCTAAACCACGAGAAGTTTATTTAACTGCAGCTGAAATTAATGAGGAATAAGAAAGAAGGAGTTTAAGTATGACACACTATCATTTTGTCGGAATTAAAGGTTCTGGTATGAGTTCGTTGGCTCAAATCATGCACGATTTAGGCCACGAAGTTCAGGGCTCCGACATCGACCAATATGTGTTCACTGAAGAAGCATTAAGAAATAAAGGGGTTAAAATCTTACCTTTTAATCCAGATAACATTCAAAAAGGCATGGTTGTTATTCAAGGCAACGCCTTTTCAGATAAACATGAAGAAATTGTACGTGCAAAAGAATTAGGACTAGAAATTATCGACTATCCGACATTCTTAGGACATGTGATTGAACAATATACATCTGTTGCTGTGACAGGGGCTCATGGTAAGACTTCTACAACAGGACTGCTTTCGCATGTGATGAATGGAGATAAAAGAACTTCTTTCTTAATCGGAGATGGCACAGGCTTAGGAATTCCTCAAAGTGAATATTTTGCATTTGAAGCATGCGAATACAGACGTCACTTCCTAAGTTATCATCCTGATTATGCAATTATGACGAATATCGACTTTGATCATCCTGATTACTTTAAAGATGTTGATGATGTTACAAGTGCTTTCCAAGAAATGGCGCATAATGTTAAAAAAGCTATCATTGCGTGGGGCAAAGATGAGCACTTGCGTAAAATCAAAGCAGATGTACCGATTTATTACTATGGATTAGAAAAAGATGAAGATATCTATGCAGATAATATCCAAATTACTGAACATGGTACACAATTCGACGTATATATCGATGGAAAATTTTATGATCAATTCTTATCACCGCAATATGGGGATCATAATATTTTAAACACACTTTCTGTAATCATGGTTTGCCACTTAGAAGGCTTAGATGTTCATAACATCAAAGAAGCATTAGAAACATTCGGTGGTGTAAAACGTAGATTTAACGAAACAAAAGTTAATAATCAAGTAATTGTAGACGATTATGCCCACCATCCTAGAGAAATTAATGCTACAATTGAAACAGCAAGAAAAAAATATCCGCATAAAGAAGTAGTTGCTGTTTTCCAACCGCACACTTATTCAAGAACGCAAGCATTCTTAAATGAATTTGCTGAAAGTCTGAATAAAGCGGACCGTGTTTACTTATGTGATATTTTCGGTTCAATTCGTGAACATGAGGGCAGCTTAACGATTCAAGATTTAATTGATCGCATTCCAGGTGCGCAATTAATCGGGGAAGATAACGTTAATATCTTAAAATCATTAGATGGCGCAGTTATATTGTTTATGGGTGCAGGAGATATCCAAAAAATCGAACGTGCATATTTAGACAATCACGGCGTTACTAGTGAATTTTAATATGTTTATGTTAGAATATGTTTGGGTATTATGAAAAAATAAGACATAAGCAATTTAGGAGGCGTTTTTAATGGATTGGATTTTACCTGTAGCTGGTTTAGTTGCAGCTATAGCATTTTTAGTATTAGTAATCGGTATTGTAGCTGTCCTATTCTCAGTTAAGAAAAACTTAGACTATGTAGCTAAGACTCTTGACGGAATTGAAGGACAAGTACAAGGTATTACAAGAGAATCAACTGATTTACTTCATAAAGCTAACCGCTTAACTGAAGATATTCAAGATAAAGTGGATCGCTTAAACTCTGTAGTTGACGGAGTGAAAGGCATCGGTGACTCTATCCAAGACTTAGATGGATCAGTGGACCGAGTAACTAACTCAATTGCACATAACATTTCTCAAAACGAAGACAAGATTTCACAAGTCATCCAATGGTCAAATGTTGCAATGGAAATTGCTGATAAATGGCAATACAGAAAGCAACGCAGAGAAAGTGCAAACTACAGAGGCTAATAAGGCATTATTGAATTGATACCTTATCAGTCAGCTCACATTATCAATTAATAGACGAACAAATTGCACTTAAATGAGGTTAATCAACTTTGTTTAAGTGCTTTTATTTTACTAGGAGGCAAATACATGAGAAAGAAAAACGATGAAGCAAAATTAGAGATTTATGAAGTCGAAGCAATGTCTGATACAGTGCGCAAAGACTTTGTATACGGATTTATTGCAGGTGCATTTATCGGTACAGCAGCAGGATTCGTCATCAATCAAGTGAAACGACGCAAAGCAATCGAAAAACAACAAGAACAGCAAGTACAACAAGAATCAGATGAAAACAAAGCATCTGTCAAAGATAAAGTGGCAGCTCAAACTGACGCATTAAAAGCGAATGCGCAAAACCAATTGCAAGATATTAAAGATAAAGCGCAACAGCTTAAATCAGATGTAAGACAGAAGTTCAACAAAGATGAACAAGAAACAGATCCGAAAGCTTTAAGAGCTGAAAAACAAGCGATTCGTAATGAAGCAGCTGCACATGATTTATCTAATGTGTCTCCAAAAGCTCAAGAAGCACAAGTGGATAACAATCCATTAAAATCATCTCAATCAGTAACAACGCCTGCACATGAGTTCACAGCAACAGGTATTGCCAAAGCAGCACATGACAAGGCAAAATTAATTGAAAATGATAACACAGTGGCAGCAAAAGTTGCTGAACTGTTCAAAGCAAGCCCGATTAAATCAAGTGCTTATGCAACAGTTCCGGTATTAGTTTCAGCAGCCGCTGCAACAGCTGCAGTTAAAAAAGCAGATACTAAAGATGCTAAGAAAGCAGACAAAGCAGTTTCAAAACCAAAAGATGCTGAAAAACGTACTAACCAAACACACGAAAAAGCATCATTTGATAAAGGTGTTATCACGCATGATAAAGCAACAGCTAATCATTCAGCGGATGAATCTAAAGCACCAAAAGCATCAGGCAAAGTAGAAACTAAAACAGTCAACAATGCAACAACTACAAAATCAGAAACAACAAAAACGACGAACACACCTAAGAAAAAGCCATCATCAACAACTAAAACTGCGAAAGCAGCTTCAGCAAAAGATGCTACAAAAACAACAACAAAGACAACTAAGCAGCCTGCAGCTAAAGGCAGCAAAACAACAACACAAAAAACAACAACGAAAACAACTAAGTCAGCCGGCAGCAAATCAAATGCAAAATCAAGCAGCCAGCCAAAAGGGGAAACAACTAAGAAGAAAATAGAAAAGAAAACATTCGATAATAAATAATGTCTCTCAAGAAGGTCAACCTTGTTCTTTGAGGTTGATCTTCTTTAATTATTAATGAACTTGGTAACATTATTGTAAGAAAATTAAAAATAATCAAAAAAGTGAAGAAAATTGGATGAACCTACTTGATAAATTTGGAACTTCTTGCTAGAATTACTGATAAATTCAATTTTTTATCGCTTTAAAGTGTAATAAGTTGGATGCAAATAATTACATAGAGGTGACCAGTAATGAATAAATTAGAACAGTACAGAAGTGAAATTCAAGACATTAACGAACAAATTTTAGATTTACTAGAAAAGCGTGGTAATTTAGCGCAAAAAATCGGTGAAGAAAAGCGTAAACAAGGAACAAAAGTTTATGATCCTGAACGTGAAAAAGAGATGTTGAATGCTTTAATCGAGAAAAATAATGGTCCATTTAACGACAATGTAATTAAACAATTATTCAAAGAAATATTTAAAGCATCCACTGACTTACAAAAATCAGAAAACGAAAAACATCTTATTGTTTCAAGAAAATTAAAACCGGAAGATACAATCGTTCAATTTGATAACGGCGGTATTATCGGCGATGGCAATAAATCATTCATCTTCGGACCATGTTCAGTTGAATCACAAGAACAAGTGGACGCTGTAGCACAGGACTTGCAAGGCAAAGGCTTGAAATTCATCCGAGGCGGCGCATTCAAACCGCGTACTTCTCCATATGACTTCCAAGGCTTAGGATTAGAAGGCTTGAAAATCCTTAAAAATGTGAAAGATAAGTACAACTTGAATGTTGTAAGTGAAATCGTAGCACCTGCCGACTTCGAATTAGCAGATCAATACTTGGATGTGTTCCAAATCGGAGCGCGCAACATGCAAAACTTCGAATTATTAAAAGAAGCAGGACGTACAAACAAACCTATCTTATTAAAACGCGGAATGTCCGCAACAATCGAAGAGTTCATCTTTGCGGCTGAATACATTGCATCTCAAGGTAACCAAAATATTATCTTATGCGAACGCGGTATCAGAACTTACGAAAAAGCTACACGTAATACATTAGATATTTCTGCAGTACCTATTTTAAAACAAGGTACACACTTACCTGTAATGGTCGATGTTACACACAGTACAGGACGTAAAGACATCATGCTTCCGACAGCAAAAGCTGCTTTAGCGGTTGGCGCAGATGGGGTTATGGCAGAAGTACATCCAGACCCTGCAGTAGCATTAAGCGACAGCGGACAACAAATGGATTTAGATCAATTCGATAAATTCTACAACGAATTGAAACCATTAGCTGATATGTACGATAATAATCAATTACGCTAATCAGATAATTGAAATTAAGCCTTCTCGGTCAATGTAATTTTTGTTGACCCAGAGGGCTTTTTGATGTGGTAAAATAAATATTCAGTGACAAAACAGTGACATCAGAAACTTTTATTTTGAGTTTTTAACGATTTATGGTAAACTTTGAAAATGTTATGAAAACTTATTATAATAGTGTTTGAAACGCTTTCAGAAAGGGTGAATAATATGACCGTTACGATTTATGATGTTGCAAGAGAAGCGCGTGTTTCTATGGCGACAGTCTCTCGTGTTGTGAATGGCAATCAAAATGTCAAACCAGAAACAAGAGATAAAGTAAACGCAGTCATTAAAAAGCTGAACTATAGACCGAACGCAGTTGCCAGAGGTTTAGCAAGTAAAAAGACAACAACTGTCGGAGTTATCATTCCAGATATCTCAAATGTCTATTATTCTCAATTAGCTAGGGGCCTTGAGGATATTGCGACAATGTATAAATATCATTCTATTATCTCAAATTCAGATAATGATACTGAAAAAGCGAAAGAGATCTTTAATAATCTTTTAAGCAAACAAGTAGATGGTATTATTTTCCTTGGCGGCACATTAGATGAAGAATTAGAATCTATGATTGAAAATTCTTCGATTCCTGTAGTTGTTTCAGGTACAAGCGATGACGACAATAAAGTTGCTTCTGTCAACATCGATTATAAACAAGCTGCTGCTGAAGTAACGAATCACTTAATTGAATCCGGTGCAGAAAAATTTGCCTTTGTTGGCGGCAATAACTCAGAAAAAGCTGAGAATGACGTGTTATCCGGATTAAAAGATACATTATCAGAACACGGCTTGAATTTAGATGACAAACTTACATTCAGAGGTAAAGAAACGTATAAAGACGGACTTAAAGCTTTTGAAGAAATCAAAGACTTAAAACCAGATGCAGTATTGTCTATCAGTGACGAACAAGCTATCGGTATCGTGCATGCGGCTGAAGATGCGAATGTTAATGTGCCTTCAGACATGCAGATTGTCAGCTTTAATAATACACGTCTTGTAGAAATGGTACGCCCGCAATTATCAAGCGTAATTCAACCGCTTTATGACATCGGGGCAGTAGGTATGCGTTTACTTACTAAGTATATGAATAATGAAACAATTGAAGATTCAACGGTCATTTTGCCATATCGCGTAGAATATCGCGGAACAACGAAATGATAATTAAAAATGTCTGGAAAAGCAGCGCAATATGCAGCGTGCCTCCAGACATTTTTGTTTTGTCTCAAGTCTTTAAAACCAGCTGGCGACTTGATTGGCATGTTTTAAATTTTTCTCAGTAATTTCTTTAGTTCTTGGTATCTCCATATAATCTAAACGCTGATCATCCCAGGTCGTCGGCAGGTCTGTCGGACAATACTGTTTCCATTTGTCGACCCAATCTTTCGGCAGATCACCATGTTGAATCGGGACATCCATTAAACTTAAAAAGACATGGCTCCATGCTCTCGGCACAACACGCCAGATATTATAACCGCCGCCGCCGAACATTAAAACTTTGCCGTCGGTATATTCGTCAGCAAGAGACTTAATGTAATAGGGGACAGCGTTTAAAGAATCAAGTGTGCAATTCATATGTGTGAGCGGATCTAAGTAATGAATATCAACACCATGCACGCTTAAAATGATGTCAGGCTGATATGACTGAATCACAGGTGTAACAGTGCGCTTGAAACAGTCGATATAAGAAGCGTCTTCTGTATAAGGTTCTAATGGTACATTTACAGAATAGCTGAAACCTTGTTCTTTACCGCGTTCTGTATAATGGCCAGAACCAGGAAAGAGAAATTTGCCTGTTTCATGAATAGAATAATTCAAGATTTCATTTTGTGTATAAAAGCTCCATTGCACACCGTCCCCATGATGTGCATCTGTATCAATGACCATGACTTTCATATGATACTTCTCTGAAAGATATTTTGCGGTAATAGCGACATCATTATAGATACAAAATCCATTAGCCCGCCCAGGCAATGCATGATGCAGACCGCCCCCTAAATGACAGCCGTTTTTGACTTCGCCATTGACTATCATATCTGCTAATTTCAAGGCACCGCCTACAATGCGTGCACTGTGCTGATGCATATGTTTGAATTGCGAAGTATCTTCGTTCGCAAATCCATATTTTTTAGATTCAACTTCGCTGAGAATGCCGCGGGATGCATGTTTGATTGCATTGACATAATCATATGTGTGAATCAATGTAAGTTCTTCATCTGTGGCGATTCTTGGTGTGATAATTTGGCTTGAATGCAGCAAGCCGGCATCAATCAAGAGTTCCGTCGTCAGCTTTAAGCGCATCTGATTGAAAGGGTGCTCGTTGCTGAAGCGGTACTGCATTAATTGATTGGAATAGACATACCCCGTTTGTTTATAATTTTGACTCATATCATTCTCCCCTTTAGTAGAAGAAGCGGTTCATGAAGCGAATATCATCAAACGCTTCCATCTGGTTTAATGTAATGCGCGAACCGATTCTTGCCATTAAACAGTTTGCAGGATGACCCGCAATTTCAGGATCATCTGTCGCAAAGATTTCTAAGCCTCCATGCGCCATCAGTTTCTGCATTAATTTCTTATATTCGTATACATCTAATTTCGAATTCTTTAAATCCCAATGCCAATAATATTCTGTCGTAAGGACGATATAGTCTTCGAATTCATCCTCGCTCAGACTGAGTTTAATCAATTCATTGCCTAAACCTGTGCCTCTGTGCGGCAAGGCGATTTCAACTGCCCCGAGTTCAATTAAATAGGGCAGATTACCTGTCGACCATCTTTCTAACGGATCAGGATAATGGTAAGTAACATAGCCTACAATTGTGTTATCTAAGCGCAAAACATAAATACGCCCTTCAGGCAGTTCACTGATCTCTTGAATGGCTTCAAATTGTTCTATCGGCCTTCTGAACGCATCTAACCCATCATCATAATACATTTGTTCTAGTTGTTTGCGTGGTACAGGGCCTTCAATGACATACGTAGTATCGTTGCGTGTATAGGTATTTTTGACATACGTTTTGACATGTTCCATATTGCCACATCCTTTTTTATATTCTTCTTAGTTGTAATGTGTAATTCCGATTTTGAAGTAAATTGATATAAATCTACGTATTAATTCTTATTATAATAGTTTTAAGCAGTAATTTACACACAAATCAGAATTATCGCAATAATTTTTGAATAATGGGTATAACTTTTGTATAATGGTTTTTGAAAACGATTTCAAACGAAGGGGGCAATTCAAATGAAAGTCGATATTTATAAAGGGGGAGAAGGTAATTACAACCTTCAAAACTACGAAGAAACATATAATAATTTTGACTGGAAGGAAGTAGAGAAAGCATTCTCTTGGTACGAAAGTGGAAAGGTCAACATGGCTTATGAATGTATTGATCGTCATGTAGATAATGGTCTCGGGGATAAAACGGCCTTAAACTACAAAGATGCGAAACGTAAAGAAAGCTATACATTCAAAGAAATGCAGGAACTGACAAATAAAGCAGCCAATGTCTTAAAAGATGAAGCCAACGTAGAAAAAGGGGATCGTGTCTTTATCTTTATGCCGAGAACACCGGAACTTTATTTCGCATTTTTCGGGATTTTAAAATTGGGTGCAATTGTTGGTCCGCTATTCGAAGCGTTTATGGAAAAAGCAGTCGCAGACCGTTTAGACAATAGTGATGCGAATGTAATCGTTACGACGAAAGATTTAAAATCCAGAATTCCGAAAGATGATTTACCGAAGTTAGAAAAAATCGTCGTTGTTGATGAAAATGGTGATGTTGAAGAAGAAGATGTAGACTTCAACAAAGCACTCAAAGATGCGAGCGACGAATTTGATATCGAATGGTTAGACCGCGAAGATGGTTTAATCTTGCATTATACTTCTGGTTCAACTGGACAGCCAAAAGGGGTATTGCATGTCCAAGACGCAATGATTGTACATTATATTTCTGGTAAATATGTATTAGACTTGCAAGAAGATGATGTTTACTGGTGTACTGCAGACCCAGGCTGGGTAACAGGTACATCTTACGGTATTTTCGCACCATGGTTAAACGGTGTTACAAATTGTATCGCAGGCGGTCGTTTCTCACCAGAAGCTTGGTATGGAATGATTGAAGAATTCGACGTTACAATTTGGTATACAGCACCGACTGCACTGCGTATGCTTATGAGTGCGGGTGATGATATCGTGAAGAAATACGATTTATCATCATTACGCGAAGTATATTCAGTAGGTGAACCGCTTAACCCTGAAGTAATTAAATGGGCGAAAGAAGTGTTAGGCCATACAGTACTTGATACTTGGTGGATGACAGAAACAGGCGGTCATATGATTGTCAACTATCCTTCAATGGACGTGAAACTTGGTTCAATGGGTAAACCATTACCAGGTATTGAAGCTGCGATTGTAGATGACCAAGGCAATGAGCTGCCGCCGAATCGCATGGGCAACTTAGCCATTAAAAAAGGCTGGCCGTCAATGATGCGTAAAATCTGGAAGAATCCAGAAAAATATGATTCTTATTTCATCGGCGACTGGTATGTATCAGGCGACTCTGCTTACCAAGATGAAGATGGCTACTTCTGGTTCCAAGGTCGTGTGGATGATGTCATTATGACAGCAGGCGAACGTGTCGGACCATTCGAAGTAGAATCTAAATTAGTAGAACATCCAGCAGTGGCTGAAGCAGGGGTTATCGGTAAACCTGATCCGGTCCGCGGTGAAATTATCAAAGCCTTTGTCGCTTTAAATCATGGTTATGAAGCAAGCGATGAAGTAAAAGAAGACATCAGAAAGTTCGTTAAAAACGGCTTATCTGCACATGCAGCACCAAGAGAAATCGAATTTAAAGAAAAATTACCTAAGACACGTTCTGGTAAAATCATGAGACGTGTATTAAAAGCTTGGGAACTTGATTTGCCTGAAGGCGATTTAAGTACAATGGAAGATTAATTCCCTTTTCTGCCATAATATATTTCAAATTGAATAGGCAATCAATCAAAGCGGTATCGGAATGTGGCTTAAAGCATTTCGGTACCGCTTACATTATTGCAATATAAAGGGTTTTCATAAAATAATATCTACGATTTTTGTAAAATTACCAAAAAAGTATGAATACTAAAAAAATATAGATGAATATGTTCGACATTAAATCTATATTTCGATATGATTGATGATGTAAAAGGTTTTCATGCAGTTGAAACAAGGTCTGTTTGTGATGCTTCATTGAAAAGTGCTTTCGTTTATGAGGGAGCTTGAGTACTGCTGCTATGAAATAAAGCAAAGAGACTGTTGCGCAACTGTAAATAAAATACTTAATAAGGGGCTGAATGAATTGAGTCATTTATCAGATTTGGATATTGCTAATCAAGCAACATTACAACCAATTAAAGAAATCGCGGAAAAGGTTGGTATTCCAGAAGATGCTTTAGAACCTTACGGTCATTATAAAGCTAAAATTGACATCAACAAATTAGAAGATAAAGGGGAAAAAGGTAAAGTAGTTCTTGTTACTGCAATGAGTCCTACACCAGCAGGCGAAGGTAAATCAACAGTTACAGTTGGTTTAGCGGATGCATTCCACGAATTAGGCGAAAATGTCATGATGGCATTACGCGAACCTGCATTAGGTCCAGTCTTCGGTATTAAAGGCGGTGCAACAGGCGGCGGATACGCACAAGTATTGCCGATGGAAGATATCAACTTGCACTTCAACGGCGACTTCCACGCAATCACTACAGCAAATAATGCTTTATCAGCATTCATCGACAACCATATTCACCAAGGTAATGAATTAGGTATCGATCAACGCCGTATCGAATGGAAACGTGTTCTAGACATGAACGACCGTGCTTTAAGACAAGTTGTTGTAGGTTTAGGCGGCCCGACACAAGGTGTACCTCGTGAAGACGGCTTCAACATTACAGTAGCATCAGAAATCATGGCAATTCTTTGCTTAAGCACAGGCTTAAAAGACTTAAAAGAAAGCATTGCGAATATTACAATTGCTTATACTCGCGATCGCAAACCAGTTACAGTTAAAGACTTGAAAGTCGAAGGTGCAATTGCAATGATTCTTAAAGATGCAATCAAACCTAACTTAGTACAATCAATCGAAGGTACGCCTGCATTAATCCACGGCGGACCATTCGCAAACATTGCACACGGCTGTAACTCAATCTTAGCTACTGAAACAGCACGTCAATTAGCTGATGTAGTTGTGACAGAAGCTGGTTTCGGTTCTGACTTAGGTGCTGAGAAATTCATGAACATCAAGTCACGCAAAGCTGGTTTCGAACCTAGCGCTGCAGTAGTTGTTGCGACAGTTCGTGCATTGAAAATGCATGGCGGCGTAGCAAAAGACGACTTGAAAGAAGAAAATGTACAAGCGGTTAAAGACGGACTAGAAAACTTAGCACGTCACATCAGAAACATCCGTTCATTCGGTGTTGAACCAGTAGTTGCATTAAACGCATTCGTTAATGATACAGATGCTGAAACAAAAGTTGTTGAAGACTGGGCAAAAGAAAACAACGTACGTATCGCTTTAACTGAAGTATGGGAAAAAGGCGGCAAAGGCGGCGTTGAATTAGCTAAACAAGTGAAAGAAGTTATTAATGAAGACCAAGACTTCAAAAACACTTATGAACTTGACGAACCAATCGAAGAAAAAATCGAAAAAATCGTTAAGAACATTTATGGCGGTAATAAAGTAACATTCACAAGCAAAGCCCAAAAACAATTGAAACAAATCAAAGACAACGGCTGGGACAACTATCCAGTATGTATGGCTAAAACACAATACTCATTCTCTGACGACAAAGACTTATTAGGTGCACCAAACGACTTTGAAATTACAATCAGAGAATTACAAGCGAAAACAGGTGCAGGCTTCATCGTTGCATTAACTGGTGCAATTATGACAATGCCTGGACTTCCTAAAAAACCAGCTGCATTAAACATGGACGTAACTGAAGACGGACATGCTAAAGGATTATTCTAATTCACAACAAAACTTAAAATAATCTAAAAAACGACCCTAAAGTTGTGCGTGATGATACGCTCAGCTTTAGGGTTTTTTCGTCATTAAGTGTGAAACAATATCGTATTTTTCTGCTTTTTTAAATGCCTTTTCGGAAATTTCGCCTTCAACACGCATTCTCCATAAAACATAATGCTGGCGTCGTAATCCGATTTTCAGTTCGTCTTTTGGTTTTAACGTTCCGTCTGCTTCATAAGGTGTATATGTGTAAGGACTTTGTACTAAGCCGACTAAATAGGCAGCCTCAGGCAGATTGACCTCGCTCGGCGGTTTGCCGAATAAGCTGAAGGAAGCGGATCCGATACCTGTAATATTATCCCCGTTATAGTCGCGGCCGAATGGGACGATGTTTAAATACGTATACATGATTTCTTCTTTAGTCAAGATACGTTCAAGTTTTAAAGCCAGAACAATTTCATTAGCTTTTCGATTATAAGTTTTATCATTGTTCAGCACTTGATTTTTAATGACCTGCTGCGTGATTGTACTGCCGCCTGAAGAAACTTCTGTTTCGAAAATATCTTGATAAATTGCACGCAGCAATGCTTTAGGCAAGATACCGTCATGTTTTAGATACAAAGAATCTTCCGATGCGATTAATGCCTTCGGTATTATAACATTCACGCTTTTCGGTCCCACAAGCAGAGGGTTATTAGATGCATCATATTGTGTTAAAAAATCTTTTTGACTATAATCTATATGTTCATCGCCAGGTACATTTAAAACTGCGCGCTTCAATTCAGCGTCTGATAAATTTTCTGAATCAGAGGTCATGCTCATGAAGAAACCAATCAAAAGTCCGGTCGATAAACTGATTATTAAAAGAATAATAACAAATAGGATGACAAAGAAATGTTTGGTCCGCTTATACCATTTTTCAAAGTAATGTAATGGGGGAGAAGCGGCTGTATGTGTTGTTTGAGTATGTTTCATATTTTGCCTCCAATAATTAACAATAGTATAGCATAATTGTATTCAAGTTGACTTTTAAAAAACTGTTGATTATAATGAAATCAAATTAATAAGTTTTGGATAAGGAAAAGTAACTGATTTGATTGTTTTCAGAGAGCTGGTGGGTGCTGCGAACCGGTAACAACAAATAAGCGAATACACCTGCTGCCTTATATTTAAGTATCCAACGTTTGACTTGATGAACGTATCATTAATGATAGAAACCTTTAAGTATGGTGGTACCGTGCAATAGATGCGCCCTTACAGTGAATGCTGTAAGGGTTTTTTTATTTCCTTAAATATCCAAAGCAAAATATTAACAACAATTCAGAGGAGGAACAATAGATGACAAATGAATTATTAAATGACTTAGAATGGCGTGGACTTGATTATCAACAAACAGATGCAGAAGGTTTGGAAGCTTTACTTAACAAAGAGAAAGTCACTTTATACTGTGGTGTAGACCCGACTGCAGACAGTATGCATATCGGACACTTATTACCATTATTAACATTACGCCGTTTCCAAGAATACGGACATAAACCGATTGTTTTAATCGGCGGCGGAACAGGTATGATCGGCGACCCTTCAGGCAGAACGGATGAACGTGTATTGCAAACTGAAGCACAAGTAGAAGATAACGTACGCGGTATCGGTGAACAAATGGATAAAATCTTTGATTTTTCAGGAGAAGAAGCAGCACAGCTTGTAAACAACAAAGATTGGTTAAGCCAAATCTCATTAATCGATTTCTTAAGAGATTACGGTAAACACGTAGGTGTTAACTACATGCTGGGTAAAGACTCAGTACAATCTCGATTAGAAAAAGGTATTTCATACACTGAATTTACTTACATGATTTTACAAGCTATCGACTTCGGTCATTTAAACCGCGAATTCAACTGTAAAGTTCAAATCGGCGGATCAGACCAATGGGGCAACATCACAAGCGGTATCGAATTAATGCGCCGTATGTACGGTCAAACTGAAGCATTCGGCTTCACAATTCCGTTAGTCACAAAAGCAGATGGTAAAAAGTTCGGTAAATCTGAATCAGGTACAGTTTGGTTGGATGCAGATAAAACAAGTCCATATGA
Source organism: Staphylococcus sp. EZ-P03 (assembly GCF_003344575.1). Lineage (NCBI taxonomy): Bacteria > Bacillati > Bacillota > Bacilli > Caryophanales > Staphylococcaceae > Staphylococcus > Staphylococcus sp. EZ-P03. The sequence goes on from NZ_QPMO01000007.1 coordinate 41,236, forward strand.
GCTATACCAATTCTGGATTAATACATCAGATGCTGATGTAATCAAGTTCTTGAAATACTTCACTTTCTTAGACAAAGCTGAAATTGAAAAATTAGAACAATCTAAAGAAGAAGCACCGCATTTGCGTGAAGCACAAAAAGCTTTAGCTGAAAATGTTGTACGTTTCATTCATGGTCAAGCAGCGTTAGATGATGCAATTCGTATTTCAGAAGCATTATTCAGCGGAGACTTGAAATCATTAAGCAGCGAAGAATTGCGCCAAGGCTTTAAAGATGTACCGCAAGCTTCTGTCAGCAATGACACTACAAACATTGTAGACTTCATTGTAGAAGCAGGCATTTCATCTTCTAAACGCCAAGCACGCGAAGATGTTTCAAATGGTGCGATTTACATTAACGGCGAACGCCAACAAGATTTAAAATATGAAATCAGCGATGCAGATAAAATCGATAATGAATTTACAATTGTCCGCAGAGGTAAAAAGAAATACTTCATGGTGAAATACCAATAATTCAATAAACATTAAAAAATGCTTGTGCTAAGGAAAAGAATTCCAAAGCACAAGCATTTATTTTTTATGTTATCTCTTACCTAAGTGAACAGAAACTTCTTTTTCTTTGCCATCGCGAATGACTTTGACTTTCAATGTTTCACCTGGTTTTTTATGTGAGTAAAGATAAGATCTTAATTCAGAGTCATCTTTAACTTTTTGTCCGTCTGCTTCAATGATAATATCGCCTTCATGTAATGCACTATCACTTTGCGCTTTTGCGACGTACACACCGTCATTACGGTCTGTGTGCAATTCTTTCTTATAGCGCTCAGGAATATCACTTAAATTAATTGTGCCGATACCGATAGAAGGGCGTTCGACTTTACCATTTTTTACAAGCTGTTCGATGATAATCTTCGCTTCGTTGCTTGGTATCGCAAAACCGATACCTTCAACTTGAGGCATTGAAATCTTCATAGAGTTGATACCTACTAAATCACCGTTCAAGTTGACTAAAGCACCGCCGGAGTTGCCGGGGTTGATTGCCGCATCCGTTTGCAGCACAGACACTTTATTTGAGCCGGCTGAAGTTTGTGTATCAATTGTTCTTTCGTTTGCTGAAATAATACCTGATGTCACAGTGTTAGCGAACTCTAGGCCTAATGGATTACCGATCGCAAATACACTGTCGCCGGTTTTGACTTTTGAAGAATCCGCAAATTGAATCGCTTTGATACCAGGCGCATTTTCAATTTTCAATACGGCTATATCTGTTAAAGCATCTTTACCGACAAGTTCTGCTTTTACTTGTTTCGTATCATGTAATTGGACTTTGATTTCACTCGCACCGTCTACAACGTGGTTATTCGTAACAATATAAGCATTGCCTCCGGATTTTTGATAAATCACACCAGAACCGATACCCGCTTCTTGCGACTTTCCAGCATTGCCGCTGAAGAAATCTTCTAAGCTTTGTGCCTTCTGCATATTGATAACACCCACAATAGAAGGTGAGACATCTGTAATCATTTGATTGACAGATTTATATTTTGAACTTTTGCCATCTAAGACATTGCCGCCTTTACTGTCTTTAGCTTGCTGTACTGTGGCACCGTCATTAGATTGCTCTACCAGCTTGCCGATACCTAATACAAGCAGCCCGCCGATAATACCAGCAAGCAGGGCAAGTAAAATGACGCGCAGCCAAGGGAATGACCTTCTAGGCGGCTGTTGACGTCGTTCTTGATTTTCATTATAGTATTCAGTCATTGAATTCCTCCCAGAATGTTTCTTTCTATTATTATCATATGTTTTGTTAATATTTTCTAGCATTTTGCTATGTATGCAATATAAAACATAACAAAATCTGAACTGTCTGACATATATAATGCACTGAAATAGGCTTGTTGACAGAGGTTGGAAGTGATAAACTTTGGATAGTTAAATAAACAATTGAGTAGGTGACCCAATGTATAAATTTATCAGTAGTATTCTATACGGAATCATTGTAAAGCTGAGTCATTCGCTTAAGGTATACGGTAAAGAAAATGTACCGCAGCTTAATCGTTATGTCGTGACATGCAACCATGAGAGTTACAACGAAGTTATAATGCTTGGCATGGCAATGTATCCTAACCAAATTCATTATATGGCTAAAAAAGAATTGTTCTATAATAAAGCGTTCGGCAGCTTTTTAAAATCATTAAATGCCTTCCCGGTTGATCGTGAAAACCCAGGTCCGAGTACGATTAAAACACCGGTGAATTTATTGAAGAAAAACAAAACGATCGGCATGTTCCCAGCAGGGCATCGTACTGCAGAAGAAACACCATTGAAACGTGGTGCTGCAACGATTGCAATGATGGCAAAAGTACCGATTGTACCAGCTGCTTATGAAGGACCAGACAAAATTTTAGGTATGGTAACTGGAAAAGCGAAAATTATCTTCGGCGAACCGATTGATACTGCCGCTTTACCTGAACATTTGAAAAAACGTCATGAAAAAGTTGATTATATTACGCAAGAGCTTACAAAACGCACAAGAGCACTTCAAGAAGAATTAAAGCATTTGCCTAAGTAATGTACGGAGATAAAGTGAGATGAAATAAAGAGAAACCATAAAGTCATCTGGCTTTATCTCTTTTTCATGCCGTTATTTATAGATCCATAGAGAGAAAGAAGGATAAGCATATGTATAACTTTTTACAACGCTTAGGGCGTTCTTTAATGCTGCCGGTTGCTGTATTGCCAGCAGCTGCCATTATTATCGGAATTGCTAACGTCTTAAAAGCAATGAACACAGCACCGACTGTGGCAGAGTTCATCTTCCAATGCGGTTTGGCTGTTTTAGAACAGCTCGGTTTACTCTTTGCAATCGGTGTTGCTTTAGGAATGGCGAAGAAGAATGACGGCTCTGTTGCTTTAGCAGCAGTTGTCGGCTACTTTGTCGTAACATCAGTATTAAAACCAGAAAAGCTTGCAGGTATTCTGCGTATCAAAGAGGACGCAATCAACATCGGTTTTGATCAAATGAATAACCAAAACGTATTTGTCGGATTATTAATCGGTTTAATTGCAGCATTCTGTTATAACAAATTCAGTGCTACAGAATTGCCGACTGCATTATCGTTCTTCAGCGGTAAGCGTTTAGTTCCGATTATGACAGCATTTTTATCAGTATTGTTGTCTCTTGTTTTATTTTTCGTATGGCCATTCGTTTATGATGGCATTGTAGCTTTCGGTAAATGGATTATTAATTTTGGTCCATTTGGAGCCTTTTTATATGGTGTATTTAATCGTTTGCTGATTCCGACAGGTTTGCATCACGCATTAAATGCTGTCTTTTGGTTTGATTTAGGAGGTATAAATGATATTGCTAAATTCCAGTCAGGCGATGGCGCTATTAAAGGAATTACAGGCCGTTACATGGCAGGATTCTTCCCAGTCATGATGTTTGGTGTACCGGCAGCAGCCTTAGCTATGTATCAAACAGCTGTTTCAAAACAAAAGAAACGTGTAGCTGGTTTAATGTTAGCAGGCTCAATTTCAGCATTCTTTGTAGGTGTGACTGAACCGATTGAATTTGCCTTTATGTTTGCGGCACCAGTATTATTTGTGATTCATGCCTTATTAACAGGTTTATCACTCTTTATTGCAGCATTATTCCATTGGACAGCAGGATTCTCATTTAGTGCAGGACTGATTGATTTCCTATTATCACTCGTCAATCCTGTGTCGAATTATCCGTTGATGTTAATGGTTCAAGGAATCGTGTTCTTTGTGATTTACTATGTAGTCTTCAGAGCTGCGATTCAAATCTTTAACTTGAATACACCAGGCCGCGGTGATGAAGAAATTGCAGACCCTGTCGCAGATCCTTCTGAATCTGATGAGAATTCAGCGAAGCCGGCAGGAAAGTATTCTGCAATGTCTGCACAAATTATTGATGGATTAGGCGGAAAAGAAAATATTACTACGTTAACTAATTGTGCAACCAGACTTCGATTAGAAGTGGATGACATTGAAAAGCTGAATAAGAATCAAATCAAGCAAGCAGGCGCAGCTGGTGTAACTACAAGCGGTAAACATAATGTCCAAGTTATTATAGGGACACATGTGCAACAAGTTGCGGATGAAGTAGAGAAACAAATGGAGTCATGATAGACTTAAAGAGCGGAAGCATTCTTTAGAGTGTGCTTTCGCTCTATTGCTTATTTGTGTATAAATTTGTATAATATTAATTATTCTGAATTTTCCGAAGTAGGTGGAGAAATGAAAGCAGTATTATTTGATGTTGATGGTGTATTTTTAAGTGAGGAAAGATGTTTTGACGTATCTGCTTTGACTGTCTATGAAATGTTGATGAGCCAGCATTTCTTGAAGTTGATGCCGTCAGTTAAATTCAACACGATTAATGACAGTGAAATTAATCTTATTCGTCAAGTTGTGTTTGAACAAGATCAGATTTTGAATGCGATGAAGTCGCGCGGATTGAATTCCAACTGGGATATGTTGTTTATTGTGTTATCAATCCATTTGATTGATTTGCTTAAAACACTCTCAGCAGAAGACAGAGAAGCATTTTTAACAGCACATCCTTTTACAGATGTCACGCTTCAAGAGGTTGGAGATTTAGTTTCAAAACAGCAGGTTGATTTTATCAAGCCGCTGCATTTTATTGAAAATGCGGAATCTGGTAAAACTCAAATTTATCGTGATTTGCGCAATTATGCGGCAGAACAGTTAGATACAGAACATACAGAGCTGTTTGAAATCCGCAGTCCTTTATGGGAAATTTCACAAGAGGTCTTCCAAGAATGGTATTTAGGCCATCGTTTATATCGAAAAGTAGAAGAAAAAACACCGAGAAGCGATTTTAAAACAGGCTATATTTATCAAGAAGAAGAATTGGCTGATGCAAAAGAAATTCAGGTCTTGTTGAAAGATTTAGAAGAAGCGGGTTATAAACTAGCAGTAGCTACTGGCCGTCCTAGAACAGAAACACTCGTACCGTTTGAAGACAAAGGCTTCTTAAAGTACTTTGATGAATCGCATATCGTGTCAGCTTCTGAAGTATTGAAAGCTGAAGAACAGTTCCCTGAATTAAAACCTTTAGGCAAACCGAATCCGTTTTGCTATATTGCAGCATACAACGGTAATCAGCTAGACCAGTACCAAAACTATGCACAGCAGCAAGATCAAGTATTCCGAGATGAAGAGATATACATAGTAGGAGACTCTCTCGCAGACTTATTCAGTGCAGAAACAACAGGTGCTACATTTATCGGTACGCTGACAGGTTTAAAAGGAAAAGCAGCGCAATCAGAGCTTGAAGCGCATCATGCAGATTATATTGTTGATAATGTCTTAGATATTCGTAAAATCTTATTATAAAATACACCGAAATAAAACGACCAGCAACCTTAGATATTAGAATCTGAGTCAGCTGGTCTTTATTTATGTGTTGCTTTTATAATTTTATTTGTTTAAGTCAACGAATTGAATAGATTCAAATCCATCGATTTTGTATAGTGCATCAATAACTTCTTCTGAGACAGGCATATCTACAGAGATAATCATCATTGCATTACCGCCTTGAGTTGTACGGCCTAAGTGCATTGAGGCAATGTTAATATCATATTCGCCTAAAATTTGACCTGTACGTCCTACAATACCAGGACGGTCTTGGTGATGGATAACAAGTTGATATTTTTCAGGTTTGAAATCAACAGGGTAGTCATTGATTTGAACAATACGTGCACCATAACCGTTTAAGACAGTTGCGCCGACAGTAACTTTACGATCTCTGTTGACCATTGTTAATTCAATGTAGTTGCTGAAAGAACGAGACTTCGCATCTTTTTCAACATTGTAAACTACATTTTGTTCGTTAAGAAGGAAGAGGGCATTGACTAAGTTGACACGATCGCCTAAGTCTTGAGATAAAATACCTTTAGCGATTGTACGTGTCAAAATGTTTGTATCTTCTTTAACCAATTCCCCGCTGAATTTGATTTTTAATTCACGCGGTGCTTTGCCTAATAATTGAATACATACTTTGCCGACCATGTCGCAAAGGTTCAAGTATTCTTGAAGTTCTTCCGCTTCTTCTCCGAAAATCATTTTCGGTGCATTGACAGCATGGCGCACATTGCCGGTATGGAAGAATTCTTCAATTTCATTCGAAACGGATACGGCTACTTTTTCTTGTGCTTCAACAGTAGATGCACCTAAGTGCGGTGTCACAACGATTTTATCGTGTTTTGTCAAAGGTGAATCTGTAGCAGGTTCATTTTCGAATACATCAATGGCTGCACGTGCAATCAAACCTTTATCTAATGCTTCAATCAAGGCTTCTTCATCAATGATGCCTCCGCGTGCTACGTTGATAATTTGAAGGTTAGGTTTAGCTTGAGCAAAGAATTCTTTGCCGATCATACCTTTTGTTTTCGGTGTCAACGGTGTATGCACAGTCACGAAGTCTGCATTTTGTGCGATTTCTTCTACTGTTGCACGTTCAATATCTAATTCTTTTGCTTTTTCAGCTGTTAAATAAGGATCGAAAGCAATGATTTTCATACCGAAGCTTTTAGCGCGTTTAGCTACACCTAAACCGATACGTCCTGTACCGATGATACCTAATGTTTTATGGTATAATTCTGTACCTTTGAATGATGAGCGGTTCCATTTTCCTGCTTTAAGTGATTGGTTGGCATCTGGAATTTGACGTGCCATAGCTAAAATCATAGCCATTGAATGTTCTGTTGCTGAAATGGTATTGCCGTCAGGGGCATTGATTACTAACACACCGCGTTTTGTGGCTGCGTCGCGATCAATATTGTCTACGCCGACACCGGCACGTGCAATAATTTTCAAGTTGTCAGCCGCTTCAATGACTTCAGGCGTTACTTGCGTTTGGCTTCGTACAATAAGTCCATCATAGTCTTTGATTTTATCGATTAAAGCTTCAGGTGAATATCCTGTATCAATATCGACTTCAAAGTCTGGATCATCTAAAAGTGTTTGCAAACCGTCTTTTGCGATTGGATCAGATACTAGAATTTTATACATATGCTTTTACCACCTCTAAGTATGCTGTAGTTCCTTTTCCGACATATGATTCGTGACGTAATTCAGAAAGGATAATTTCAAGTGCGCTGACACATTGTAAAATATCAGCTGTATCGATTTGTCCTAAATGACCGATACGAAGGATTTGGCCTTTTAATTTGCCTTGTCCGCCGGCGATTGTGATGTTGAAACGGTTAAGTAATTCATTTTTAATTGTTGAAACTTCAGTAGGTGAAGTCGGTACAAATGCTGTTACTGTAGGAGATGCATATTCGTCTTTAACAAGTAAAGGCAAGTCTAAAGCTTTTAATGCAGCTCTTAAACCGTCTCTGATAACATAATGACGTTGAATTACATTCTCAAAACCTTGTTCAGCAACAAAATCTGCATACGCAGCAACGCCTTTATAAAGGCTGACATTCGGTGTGAATGGTGTTGAATTGTTTTCTGCTGAAGCAATGTATTTATTAAAATCTAAATAGAAACGCGGTGTTTCGACTTCAGCAAATCGTGCTTTAGCACGGTCTGAATACGCTGCAAATGCCAATCCTGGCGGCAGCATAATTGCTTTTTGGCTTCCTGAAACCAATACATCGATATGATCGCGTTCTAAGTCAGCATCTACAGCACCGACACAACTTACGCCGTCAACGACAAAATAAGTTTCCGGATAATTTTCGTGCAATGCATGACCTAATTCATGAATAGGGTGGAGTACAGATGTAGATGTTTCGCAATATTGACTATAAACTGCAGTCACTTGTTCTGGCAGTGATTTTAAGAAATCAATAAAGGCATTCACATCAACTGCTTCTCCCCACGGGACATCAAAGACATGAACGTTGTGGAAGTATGTTTGAGCAATTTGTTTGTAGCGATTGCCGAACGCTCCCGAAACAATGACAGCCACATGGTCATCTGGATTTAAGATATTGACCATACTTGCTTCAAGTGCGCTTGTACCGCTGGATGTAAAGATCATGACTTCATTTTTGGAACCGAAAACAGGTTGCAGCCCTTTATAAGCTTTTTCAGCAATAGCTTCAAATTCTTTTGTGCGGTGACCAATCATCGGTTCTTGAATGACGCGTTGAATGCGTTCAGGAATTGGAGTTGGTCCGGGTGTTAATAACAATGGATGATGATACATATAGATTTCCCCCTAACGTAAGATTTCTTAATTTTATCAAATATTCTGAAAATAAGAAAGGGTATTTCAGTGTTATTTCACTGATTTTACGATAATTTAACAAAATATATGAATTGTAAGCGTTTTTAAAGAAAAAATACTAAAAATAATTACCCAACTCAAAAAGTTGGGTAGAAGATTATAAAATGTATGGTTCAATCTTGATGTCGACATTACCGCGAATAGAGTTAGAAATCATGCAATTGTTATCTGCGATTTTTAAAAGTTTATCTAATCTCTTTTCAAGCGCTTCTTTTTGTGACGCTTCTACTGAGATTTTAGGTTGATGTTTGATTTGCTCCATTTTAAATTTACCATTGGTTAAAGAGGCTGTTCCAACCGATTCCTGGTTAATAGAAATGTCGTTGAAATGTGCACGTTCAAGCGTCGCAGCAAGCGAAATAATATAACAAGATGAAGCTGCTGCTACCAGCATTTCATCTGGGTTGGTTCCTTCTCCGACACCGCCGAGCGATGAAGGAATAGAAATAGATTCATTAATCACATCGCCTTTAGCAAGTCCGACTTCATCTCTGCCGCCGCTCCATTGCGTCGTAACTATAAAATCGTGGTTTGTCATATTTCTTTGACCTCCGTTTTGAATATGATAGATTAATTCTGAAACTAAAAATTGATAAAGGGTGAATACCATGGAAAAAGTAATCCCAAGCGAAGACCTGCAAGTCATTGCACATCGCGGATTTTCAATCGATTATCCCGAAAATACCTTATTAGCATATAAAGCAGCACTCAGTGCACATATAGATATGCTTGAAATCGATGTGCATTTAACTAAAGATCAGCAACTTGTTGTTATCCATGATGATAAAATAGATAGAACCTCTAATGGATCAGGTTATGTAAAAGATTATACGCTAGATGAATTAAAAAGCTATGATTTCGGTTCATGGAAAGACAGTACATTTGCGGGTGCACGTATTATGACATTTAAGGAAGTGGCGCAACTTGTAAAACCCTATAAAACAACACTATTAATTGAAATCAAAAAGCCGAGCAAATATCCAAATATCGAAGAATTACTGCTAAAAGAAATAGAAGAAAATCGTTTAGATGCAGAAAAAACAATTATTCAATCGTTTGATGATAAAAGTATTCAAAAAATAGCACAGTTAACAAACAAATTTAAATTAGGCGTGCTACTGAGCAAGAAGAAATATCTATTTAGAATGCCGAACTTTAACAAATTGGCTAAGTTTTGTGATTATGCGAACCCGAATTTCGAATTGGTCAACAAAAAATTTGTTGAAAGAGCGCATATTCATAAATTAGAAGTAATGCCGTATACAGTTAACGACATTAATGATATACGGAAATTAATCATTGATGGGGTAGACGGTATAATTACAGATGGTCCGAACTACTACTTTGATTTAGATTGAAATGGAAACGACGCAACTGTATAATTAAATTATCTAAAATGCAGAAGGGAAGGCAAGAGGGAACATCATGACTGTCATCAGCAACAGGCTTTCCTCGATTATTTATGAAACTAAATTTTGATATTCATCCAATAAAGCGTATCCGAGAAATCGACAAAAAAGAACTGATAAATTGGATTGCTGTGATTATTGGTGTTGCTATTTATAGAGTAGTCAAAAGAAAAAAAGCGCAAAAAACTAAATAAGATCAACCGGTTTGTATATACTGATGAAAATACAATCAAATCGGATAAAGAAAAAGGGTGTTTGTGTGATTCAAACGCCCTTATTTTTTATCCGCTTGGAGAGGTTGTTTTTTAAAGTAATTATTGATGAGATTGTAAGCCCAAGGCAAGTACTTTGTAAATCCGTAGATGAATCCAAATAGTGCAAAAATGGCTTCACCATTATCAGTTGTGATTGAAAGCAAAGCTAAAGTGCAAATGAATACATAAACGTTAATAACAACTACTACAAATGCAAATTCTTTAATAACATTTTCTACGTTATCATTCTTAAAATACTGATAAGTCATGACGAAGACAGATAGTACGAAAGAAATACCAAGTGATAGCGACAACGCAAATCCAACATTAGCCATAAATGAATCTATAATGACTTTTAGTATGGAGTGATCAAAATAACTTTTATTAAAATAGTCTCCCAAACTCGGCAATAATAAAAACCCTCCGGTGATATACAACGCAACAAGTATCATAATGAATCTATTATTTTTCAGCCAATTCTTCAATGATTATTTTCTCCCTTACCTTAATAGTTTTATTATGCAGTAATAACAACGATAAAACTAGGCTTTTCGCAATATAAAAATGGAATAAATGGACACATGTTGAATGTTAGAAGGTAAGGGATAAAGTTGTAGTAAAAAGGGGAGAAAACAAAAAAATACTGCATCCTTGAAAATAAGGCATGCAGTATTGAAAAGATAGATCGATTTATTTATCATTCATATGTTCTACACCGTATTTTGCTTCTTCTGGAGTGTATTTTTCTCCATTTTCAGATTGTAACTGTTCTAAAATCTCAGCGTCAGAAAGATGTAGATTTTTAGCATAACTTTTTGCGCTTTTTACTGCATTTTCTTTATAATCAATTGTTACATGTTCCATTGCATATTTAGCAGCAGCTTCAGGGAATTTATTGCCATTTTCAGATGTTAGTTGTTCGTATAATCCTTTTTTAGACATTGGAACAGAACGTTTATAGCTTTCAGCAGTTTTTAAGGCAGCGATATATTCACGAGGTACTTTACTTTCTTGTTTCTTATTTGGTGAATTAGTTACTACTTTTGGTTGTGTATTTCTGGTACTGTTAATCGAAGCCTCTTCTTTTGGTACTACATTAATCATTGCAATAAAGCAGATTAAGCCAATGATAAAAGTAGCGATGGAGGTGAATAAGAAAACTTTATACTTTTTATTTTGGGATATTTTAATAATCATGAGGGTGAGTAGTACTAAAAAGGCTACAGAAGCTGTTAACCAAAAAACTAATAATAATGTTGTAAACATACGATGTCACTTCCTTAGATGTAATTAATCTCGAATCAACAAACAGTAGGTAAGTAAAAGTTCAAAATATATACTGTTCTTCTAATGTATGTGGATTTGATTGTATTAAACATTTTACTAATTTATTATATAATCTAGCAAAAGTTAAATGCAATAAAAATCTTCAACCCGCTTTCTAGTCGGAAATATTTTTAAAGATTGATTTTTATAGCCAATGGAGTATTGGTAGTAATTATAGTAGGTGAGGGATAAAGTTTTAGTAAAAAGGGGAGAAAACAAAAAAATACTGCATCCTTGAAAACAAGGAATGCAGTATTGAAATAATAGATCTATTATTTACCTGAGTAGTACTCAACGATAAGTTGTTCGTTGATTTCAGCTGGTAATTCGCTGCGTTCTGGAACGCGTACGAAAGTACCTGTTAATTTTTCTTCGTCGAATTCTAAGTATTCTGGTACGAAGTTGTTGATTTCTACAGATTCAGCAATGATATCTAGTTTTTGAGATTTTTCTCTAACTGAGATCACTTGACCTGGTTTTAAAGTGTATGATGGGATGTCTACGCGAGCACCATCAACTTCGATGTGACCGTGGTTTACTAATTGACGTGCTTGACGACGTGTACGTGCTAAACCTAAAGCATATACAACAGCGTCTAAACGACGTGCTAATAAACGCATGAAGTTTTCACCGTGTACACCAGATTGTTTACCAGCAATAAGGAATGTATTGTGGAATTGTCTTTCAGTTACGCCATATAAGTAACGTAATTTTTGTTTTTCACGTAATTGAATTGCATATTCTGATAATTTTTTTCTTTGGTTAGGACCATGTTGACCTGGTGCGTAAGGGCGTTTTTCTAATTCTTTACCAGTACCGCTTAATGAGATACCTAAACGACGAGATTTTTTCCAGTTTGAACCTCTGAATCGAGCCATGTTAAGACTCCTCCTTTTGTTTTTAATTGTTATGAAAAAACAAAAAAGAGTGTTGTATACTTATTAAGATATGTTATTTTATGTGTCCTCGCCTCATAGCTCCGGTTACACGGCACGTCCGCATCGGGAATAACATAGCGCCTAATAATATACAACTGCTACTTTCGTTAATTCACACAAAGAATATTCTACCATTCTGGCAGATAAAGTCAAGCTTTTATCTCTTTTTCTTCATATAAATAATTATTTCACTGTTTGTGCAATTTGTTTTTCTAATACTTTCATTAATTGAATCAAGCCATCTTCATCTTCTTGTGAGAAGCGCGACTTGATCGGTGCATCAATATCCAATAATCCGATGACTTTATTGTCTTGATGCAGCGGAATAACAATTTCAGATTGGCTGCGTGCATCGCATGCAATATGACCAGGGAAAGCATGTACATCATCTACACGCTGAACAATATCTTTTTGTGCTGAAGTACCGCATACGCCGCTGCCTAATTGGATAGGGGTACAAGCAGGACGGCCTTGGAAAGGACCTAAAATAAGCTGGCCGTCTTCCATAAGATAGAAACCAATCCAATTGATATCAGATAAATTTTCATTTAATAAAGCAGATGTGTTGCTTAATAAAGTAATCAAATAGCGTTCATCCGCATTCAAGCCTTCTAATTGCTGAAGAATGGTGTTGTAATTTGTAGTATTGCTGCCCATATATAATTGACCTCTTTTCTCTCTTGCATTTTCCATATTATAATATGTTCTATTAAGAAACTTCAATTTAGAGTACTTTCATCAAAGTTTGTATAAAGAAACTTAATATTTTTATTTTAATGCGACCCAAAATTACGCTATAATGAGAAGTGATTAAATAGGAGGAGAAAACAATGGCATTGTATATCATTTTAGCAATTATAGTTATTGCACTTATAATTGTCGGTATCATGTTCTATCTCCGTTCTTCAAAACGTCAGGTGGTCGAAAAAACCGAAGAGCGCAAGATAGAGGTTGAGAAACTAACACTAGATGATCGTCTGAAAGCGTTGGACGATTTAACCCTGCAGGGTGAAACACAACAAGAATATGACCGCTTAAAGCGCGAATCATTAAAGAATACTAATGATAATTTAAGTCCGGTTGAAGAGAAAATTCATAATGCTGACGAATATTTCGATAAATTCAAATTTACTGCTGCTCAAACTGAATTAGATGATGCGAACGCATTATTAGATCGTTATGAAGAACGCCATGCACAACTAGGTGATGAAGTTGAGGATATCTTGGCGCTTCATAAAGAAAGCGATCGCTTGTTTGAAGACAGCAAAGTTTCATATCGTGAAATGAAGCGTGATGTGCTGGCTAACCGACACCAATTCGGCGAAGCAGCTGCACCGCTTGAAAAAGAAATTGAATCATTCGAACCTGAGCTTGTTAAGTACACAGAACTAAGAGAAGAGGGGAACTACAAACAAGCGCATGAGCATATTAAAACACTCAACGAAGATATCAATTATCTGCAAAAAGATATGAAAGAAATCCCTGAATTGATTCGCGAAGCACAAAAAGAACTTCCAGGGCAATTCCAAGATTTGAAATACGGTTGCCGCGACTTGAAAGTCGAAGGGTACGACTTAGATCATGTTAAAGTCGACAGCAATCTTCAATCTATGAAAACAGAATTAAGCTTCGTTGAACCGATGATCAGCCGTTTGGAATTAGAAGAAGCGAATGATAAGCTCATCGCTATCAATGATCAGTTGGATGAAATGTATGATTTAATCGAGCATGAAGTAAAATCTAAAAACAAAGTGGATGAAACGAAAGAAGTCATTACGAATGATTTATTCCGTGCGAAAGATACCAATTATACATTACAAACAGAAATCGAATATGTACGTGAAAATTACTACATCAATGAAACAGATGTTCAAAATGTACGTCAATTCGAAAATGAAATTCAAAACTTGATTTCAGTTTACGATGAAATTTTAAGAGAAATGGCAAAATCTGCTGTACGCTACAGCGAAGTACAAGATAATCTTGCGTATATTGAAGAACATGTCAAAGTAATTAATGATAAACAAGAAAAATTACAAAACCACTTAATTCAATTACGTGAAGATGAAGCGGAAGCTGAAGATAATCTTCTACGTGTTCAAAGCAAAAAAGAAGAGATTTATCGTAAGTTATTAGCTTCTAACTTAACAAGCGTACCTGAACGTTTCATTATCATGAAGAATGAAATTGATCATGAAGTACGTGAAATCAATGCACAGTTTGATCAACGACCGATTAATGTCAAACATCTTAAAGATAAAGTGACAAAAGTCGTACTTCACATGAACAACTTTGAAAATGAAGCGATGGACGTTTTAGTGAATGCAGTGCTTGCTGAAAAACTTATCCAATACGGCAACCGTTACCGTAAAGACGACAGCAGCATTGATAAGAGCTTGAATGAAGCAGAACGCTTATTCAAGAATAACCGCTACAAACGTGCGATTGAAATTGCAGAGCAAGCTTTAGATTCAGTCGATCCTGGCATTTCTCAACGCATTGAGGATGAAGTTGTATCTCAAAGCAAAATATAAGTGTTATACAAAAGACAAGGACATTCGTTGTTCTTGTCTTTTTTTGCATATTGAGAATTTAGTCAGATGTGGTAAAATATTAAAATTGGAAGAAAAGACTCAAAAAGAGAGAATCAAATAAGTGGAAGTGACATAAAAGTGATTTATTTAGATAATGCGGCGACAACTCGACCAGCACAAGATGTACTGGATACTTATGTCAAAGTGAATCAGAATTTATATTTTAATCCGAATAGTCCGCACCAAGCCGGCTTGCAAGCAGAGCAATTGTTAAATCAAGCCAAAGCACAGATTAATCAAATACTGAATCTTGAAGACAGATACGATATTATTTTTACAAGCGGCGCTACGGAATCTAATAATATGGCGTTAAAAGGTGCAGCGTACAACCGCAAACCGTATGCTGATGAAATTATTGTTTCAGTGCTTGAACATCCATCTGTATTAGAGGTAATGCGTCATTTGGAAACAGAAGGATTTAAACTGCGTTATGTGAATGTGACGAAGGAAGGCAAAATCGATCTTGAACATTTTGAAAGTTTGATGAATTCGAATGTTGGATTAGTTACGTGTATGCACGTGAATAATATTACGGGACAAATTCAACCGATTGCGGAAATGGCTGAAATTTTAGAAGCATATCCTAAAGCGCATTTTCATGTTGATGCTGTGCAAGCCATTGGTAAAATACCTTTAACATTCAAAGGTATCGACAGCATGAGTTTCAGCGGGCATAAATTCAATGGTTTAAAAGGCCAAGGTTTGTTGCTCGTGCATAATATCCATAATTTAGAACCTGTGATCCATGGCGGAGGCCAAGAATATGGATTGAGAAGCGGTACAGTTAATTTACCGATAGATATTGCGATTGTTAAAGCTTTGAAGCATGCGATACATCAACAAGATGATTTACACCAGCGTTTAACAGAATGGAATCAGCAATTGCGCCGATTTTTCAATGATTATCCAGGTGTGAAAGTGAATTCTCCGGATACCAGTGCACCTCATATTTTAAATGTCGGTTTTGACGGTGTAAAAGGTGAAGTATTAGTCAATGCCTTTTCTAAGCAAGATGTCATGTTATCTACTACAAGTGCATGTTCATCAAAACGCGGACATTTGAATGAAGTCTTGCTGTCTATGGGTATTAGTGAATCAAGAATAGAAGGCAGTATTCGTATATCAATGGGTGCTGTGACGACAGAAGAGGATATCAAAGGATTTAAAGCAGCTTTTAAAGCAGTATATGAAGAAATGAAGGAGTTGTTGAAGAAATGATCTATGATCATATTTTAGTGCGTTACGGCGAATTGACGCTTAAAGGTGCCAACCGTAAAATGTTTGTGAATAAACTTCGTTCTAATGTGAAACAAGCGTTAATGCCGCTTCAAGGCTATCACGTTAAAGCGAACAGAGACAGAATGTATATAGAAGTTACGCCGGAAGCGGATATCGAAGAAATTATGCAGCGTATCAGCAAAGTCTTCGGTGTAAAATCTATCAGTCCTGTTATGAAATTAGACAAAGATTTAGAACATGCAAAAGCGCAAGCAAGCGAATTTGCAAAAGCTTATGATGAAGGCGATTCATTTAAAATCGATGTGAAACGTTCTGATAAACAGTATCCATATGATACTTACCAATTACAGCGAATTTTAGGCGGTGCTGTATTAGAAAGCAACCCGCAAGTCCATGTTAATGTGAGACAGCCTGATCATGTTATCAAAACAGAAGTACGTTTAGATGCCATTTATATCTATGACCGTGTGATAGACGGCGCAGGCGGTTTACCAGTAGGTACTGGCGGCAAAACATTATTGATGCTTTCAGGCGGTATTGATTCGCCTGTAGCCGGCATGGAAATTATGCGCCGCGGTGTGACAGTCGAAGCGATTCATTTCCATAGTCCGCCGTTCACAAGTGAAAAAGCGAAAGAAAAAGTGGTTGAATTAACACGTATTCTTGCTGAACATGTCGGACCGATTAAATTGCATATCGTGCCGTTTACAGAAGTACAAAAACAAATCAATAAAGTAGTACATGAACGCTATACGATGACATCTACACGACGCATGATGATGCGTATCGCAGATAAAGTTGTGCATAATATTGGTGCGGATGCCATCGTAAACGGTGAAAACTTAGGGCAAGTCGCGAGCCAAACACTTAAGAGTATGTATGCGATTAACCATGTGACTTCAACACCTGTCTTACGTCCATTATTAACATTAGATAAAGAAGAAATCGTCATCAAAGCAAAGGAATACGGTACTTTCGAAACATCCATTCAGCCATTTGAAGATTGCTGTACTATCTTTACACCGAAGAATCCTGTCACAGAACCTAACTTTGAAAAAGTAGAAAAATACGAAAGTGTTTATGATTTCAGCGACATGATTGATCGTGCTGTTGAAGGTATCGAAACTATCGAAGTAACAAAAAATTATCAAAGTCAAAAAGATAAAGCGACTGAAGCATTAATGGAAGATTTATTCTAATAGCACAAGAAAAGGGGACAACATCGTGGAATGGGATCTGACACTTATTATTATCATCATTGTATTCGGTTTTTTAGCTGCTTTTATTGATTCTGTAGTAGGGGGCGGCGGTCTGATTTCAACACCTGCTTTATTAGCAATCGGATTACCGCCCGCAACAGCTTTAGGCACAAACAAACTTGCAAGTTCATTTGGTTCTTTAACGAGCGCTGTTAAGTTTGTACGCTCGGGAAAAGTAGATTTGAAAATAGTCGGCAAACTCTTTCCGTTTATTTTCATCGCTTCTGTCGGCGGTGCAAGTTTAGCATCATTTCTGCCGGCAGCTGTATTAAAACCATTAGTAATTGTGATTTTATCTATAGTAATGATTTATACGCTGATCAGAAAAGATTGGGGCAGCATCCGTACGTACAAAAAACTTTCGAAAGGCAAAGCTGTTATCTTTGTTGCAGTATTGTTGCTCATCGGTTTTTATGACGGTTTTTTAGGCGGCGGTACAGGCTCTTTCTTCTTGTTCGCATTATTGATTGTAGGGTTTGATTTTTTAAGTGCGGCAGGCAATGCGAAAGTGTTAAACTTTGCGTCTAATATCGGTGCATTAATCTTGTTTATGATTTTAGGAAAAGTCGATTACGGCATTGGATTGATTATGGCTGCAAGTATGGTTGCTGGGTCATATGCAGGGGCACAATTTGCGCTTAAGCAAGGTGTCGGCTATGTCCGAGTATTGTTTGTGGTCGTTACAAGCGCGTTGATTATTAAGAATATCTATGATTATCTGCAATAATGGGTAATGTGTTGAATTAGCTGCGATGAAAATCGCGGCTTATTTGTAATTTATGGATAAATATTACATTTCTATGTGAGTTCTATCAAAATTGAGTTAAAAAAATAATGTATCTTAAGGATTATCATTGGAGTTGAAGTGTTGATATCGGTATAATGGGGTAGAGATAAATAGTAACAGAATCTTAGGAGGTTGTTTATTTATATGGTACAAATTACATTTGGCGGAGATCCCGTAACATTAGTAGGTAATGCAGTAGAAGAAGGGCAAACAGCACCAGATTTTACAGTTGTAAATAATGATTTAGAAGAAGTAACACTTGCTGACTATGACGGCAAGAAAAAATTAATCAGTGCAGTACCTTCAATTGATACAGGTGTTTGTGATAAACAAACTCGTAAATTCAACGAAGAAGCTGCTTCAGAAGAAAATGGCGTAGTATTGACTATTTCTCAAGACTTGCCATTCGCTCAAAAAAGATGGTGCGCAGCAAGCGGTTTAGATAACGTTATCTTACTAAGCGACTATCAAAAACATTCATTCGGTAAAAACTACGGTGTGTTAATGGATGGTTTACAATTATTAGCACGTTCAGTATTTGTTTTAGATAAAAACAACAAAGTAGTTTATACAGAAATTGTGAATGAAGGCACTGATTTCCCTGACTTCGAATCTGCATTAAAAGCATATAGAGAATTAGACTAATCAATGCGTTTAAAGTTATTTTTAAATTAATATAAAGACCAGACTGCTCATAATTAGTGTAAGAAAGTGAATCATTGATTATGAGCAGTCTTTTTAGGAAGGATTTTAATATGGCCGAAGAAAAAACTATAATGGAGCGTTTATTCCACGAACTAGATAGTAAAACTAAGGAACTGAATAAAGAAAACGGACAAAGTTTTATCGAAAACTTAGGGCTTGCGATGGAACAGATTTATCAAAATAATCGTGATTTGCTGGAACAGGCAACATTATCAGATCGACGCAAGGCCTTTCAATTTGCATACTTAAGTTTATTGCAAGAGCAAGAGATTCAAGCGAATCACCAGATTACACCGGATTCAATCGGCTTAATTCTTGGTTTCTTAGTACAGCAGTTTACACAAGATAAGAAAGAATTAAATATTGTAGATTTAACGAGCGGCAGCGGACATTTAAGTGCGACAGTGCATGAAGTATTGACTGAACAAACACTAATGCACCATCTTGTTGAAGTTGATCCAGTGTTATCTCGTGTAAGTGTACACTTAGCGAACTTCTTAGAAATTCCGTTTGATGTCTATCCTCAAGATGCTATTCTGCCATTACCGTTTGAAGAGGCAGATGTGGTCATCGGTGATTTGCCGGTAGGCTATTATCCGGTGGATGAACGCAGTCACGAAATGAAATTAGGGTTTAAAGAAGGACATAGTTATGCCCATTACCTTTTAATCGAACAAGCGGTTGAAGCATTAAGAGGAGCCGGATTTGCATTCTTAATTGTGCCGAGCAATATTTTTGAAGGTGAAAACATAAAACAGCTCAAAAATTTCATTGCAACAGATACAGAAATGCAGGCATTCCTCAATTTGCCTAAAACATTATTCAAAACCGAACAATCACGCAAATCTATCTTGATTCTTCAGAAAAAAGAACGTGATGTAACCCACTCTGTTGAGGTATTGCTCGCCAATATACCAGATTTCAAATCTCCGCAACAATTTCAAGGATTTTTACGAGAATTGTCAGAATGGCTGCAACAAAATCATCACAAAAAATAAACTGTAATAATCTTGAAATTAAACTGTATTAATGGTTAAATAGAATTGGTAAAAGAAAATGTAAATATTGGAGGCATAGTTTTATGTCAAAATTAGTGTTAGCGATTAACGCAGGTAGTTCATCACTGAAATTCCAACTTATAGAGATGCCTGAAGAAAATCTAGTATGTAAAGGTTTAATCGAAAGAATCGGACTTAAAGGTTCAAAATTAACAGTTGAATTCAATGGTCGCAAATTTACAGATGAAAGAGAAATCAACGATCATGTTCAAGCTGTTGACTTAATGTTGGACAACTTAATCGATCATGGTATCATCCGCGATATCAATGATATCGATGGTACAGGACACCGTGTTGTACATGGTGGTGAATTATTCCCAGAATCTGCGTTAGTTACCAACGAGGTAGAAAAACAAATAGAATCATTAACTGAATTGGCACCGCTTCATAACCCAGCAAACTTAATGGGTATTCGTGCGTTCCGTAAATTATTGCCGAACATTCCGCATGTGGCAGTATTTGATACATCATTCCACCAAACAATGCCGGAACAAGCTTACTTATACAGTTTGCCATTCCATTATTATAAAGACTATGGCATTCGTAAGTACGGTTTCCACGGAACAAGCCATAAATACGTATCTCAACGTGCGGCTAAAATCTTAGACCGTCCAATTGAAGAATTACGTATTATTTCTTGTCATATCGGTAACGGTGCATCTATCGCTGCAATCGACGGCGGCGAATCTGTAGATACATCTATGGGCTTCACACCATTAGCAGGTGTAACAATGGGTACACGTTCAGGTGACATTGACCCTGCATTGATTCCATATATCATGGAGAAAACAGGCAAGAGTGCTGAAGCTGTATTAGATATCTTAAACAAAGAGTCTGGTTTATTAGGTATCTCAGGAACTTCAAGCGACTTGCGTGACTTAGAACAAGATGCTGAAGAAGGCAAAACTCGTGCGCAATTAGCATTAGATGTTTTCGCTTCTCGTATTCATAAGTACATTGGTTCTTATACAGCGAAAATGCACGGTGTAGACGTAATTGTCTTCACAGCAGGTGTAGGCGAAAACTCAGACGAAGTACGTGCACGTGTATTAGAAGGACTAGAATTTATGGGTGTATATTGGGATCCTAAGAAAAACGAACAAATTCATGGTTCAGAAGGATTCATCAACTATCCGCATTCACCAGTAAAAGTTTTAGTTATTCCAACAAATGAAGAAGTTATGATTGCAAGAGACACAGTAAAATTCGGTAGTCTGTAATCATTAAAAATAATCCGGTTAGAAGGGCAGCTGCCTTTCTAACCGGATTTTTTTATGCATGCAAATTCGAAAAGTATTTAAATAAAAGAAAACCGATTAGAACAAGTCTAATCGGTCTCAATTGAAAGATTGATTGTGCAAAAATTATTTTGCTTGATATTGTTTGCGTAATTCTTCTGTTGCAACTTGAGGTTGGAAATCTTCAGGCATTTCTTCTGTACGAACCACTAGAACATCACAAGGTGAATGACGTACAATAGCTTCAGATACAGAACCTACGATGAAGCGTTCCACAGCATTCAAACCAGAAGTACCGCAAATTACTAAGTCTGCATCGACTTCTTGCGCAATTTTTTTAGGAATGATTGCTTTAGGTGAACCAAATTCAAGCAATGTTTCAACGTCATTAACGCCTTCTTTTTGGGCAAATTCTTTATAACCTCTAAGTAATTCTTCAGCGAATTGTTTAGATTTCTCAGTGAATTGAACATCATAGACTTCGTATGAAGTATAAGTTCTAGAATCAATAACGTTCGTAATAATAAGTTTTGAATCGTTACGTTTTGCTACATCCACTGCTTTGTTGAATGCCCATTCAGCTTCTTGTGATCCATCTACAGCGATTAAAATATGTTTGTAAGTTAACATCGTACATGACCTCCTTCTACTCTTCACTTATATTTTACCATAGTTAACTGAATATTAGAAATTAAAATCGTATGCTTAATATTACAATTTATTGAAAATTACAAAAACCTTATCTTTAATGATAACTTAAACTTATCATCTATTATTACTGAAATGATTGCGCTTTCATTGCTTTCGCGTTACGATAATCGTGGGAGGTGTACGGAATGAAAATAGGTATTCCAAAAGAGATAAAAAATAATGAAAACAGAGTAGGTTTATCACCAAGCGGTGTTCACGCATTAGTTGAGAAAGGGCACACAGTTAATGTAGAACAAAACGCTGGTGAAGGTTCATTCTTTACAGATGAAGATTACAAAGCAGCAGGTGCAACAATTGTTGACGGACCTGCAGAGGCTTGGGATGCAGAAATGGTGATCAAGGTTAAAGAACCTATTGAGCCAGAATACAAATACTTCAAAAAGGATTTAATCTTATTCACTTATCTGCATTTAGCAAACGACGAAACGTTAACTAAAGAATTAGTTGATAACGGCGTTGTTGCAATTGCATACGAAACAGTGCAATTACCAGATAATTCATTACCATTATTAACGCCAATGAGTGAAGTTGCAGGAAGAATGTCAGCACAAATCGGTGCGCAATTCTTGCAAAAATTCTACGGCGGTATGGGTGTCTTACTAGGAGGTATTCCTGGTGTACCTAAAGGTAAAGTAACAATTATCGGCGGTGGTCAAGCAGGTACAAATGCTGCGAAAATCGCTTTAGGTTTAGGCGCAGATGTAACAATCTTAGACGTTAATCCAAAACGTCTTCAAGAACTTGAAGATTTATTTGATGGACGTGTGCATACAATTATGTCTAACCCATTAAATATCGAAGAAAGTGTTACACAAAGCGACTTAGTTATCGGTGCTGTATTAATTCCAGGTGCTAAAGCGCCGAAACTTGTTACTGAAGACATGGTTAAGAAAATGAAAGACGGTTCTGTTTTAGTCGATATTGCAATCGACCAAGGCGGTATTTTCGAAACATCTGACCGTGTAACAACACATGATGATCCGACTTTCATTAAACATGGCGTAGTACACTATTCAGTAGCGAATATGCCAGGTGCAGTACCGCGTACTGCTACTATCGGTTTAAATAATGCGACTTTACCATATGCATTGCAAATTGCGAACAAAGGCTATTTAAATGCATTACGTGACAACCAACCATTATCTTTAGGTTTAAACGTATTTGACGGTAAAGTTACAAATGAAGGTGTAGCTAAAGCGTTTGAACTTCCGTATACACCAGTAGATCAAGCATTAATTTAATTTTGAATGCGTTAAATTAATGGGATGTAAAGGGAAATATTGTTTCCTTGAAAACATCAAAATAATAGCGCCATCGAGCAATCTGTTTTGGGGTTTAACAGAGCTTGATGGCGCTTTTTGTGCGTTGAAAAAGGCGAAGCCTTACGACTTCGCCTTTGAGCATTTACCAATAATTATATATAGATTATTTTTCGTAGTGTGTTAATACTTTATGTCCGTCTTCAGTGACTAAAATATCATCTTCGATACGTACACCGACTTCTCCCGGTACATAAACGCCTGGTTCAACAGTGATAACCATGCCTGGTACGAATTTGTTTGTATTGAATCCGGCAACATCTTGATATTCATGTTCTTCTAAACCTAAACCATGACCTAAACGGTGAACGAAATATTCGCCGTAACCCGCATCAGAAATGATACCGCGTGCTTTTCGGTCAACGTCCCCGATAACTACGCCTGGTTTTATCATATCAATAGCAGCTTTTTCTGCTTCAAGTACTACATTATAAACTTCTTTTGCTTTATCGCTAGGATTGCCGAAAGCAACTGTTCTTGTCATGTCGCTGCAATAGTTTTCATAGATAACACCTAAATCAAATAGGACATATTCGTCTTTTTGAAGTTGGCGGTCTCCAGGAATACCGTGAGGTGAAGCTGCATGATCACCGAATAATACCATTGTCGGGAAACTCATGTCAGTGATACCGTAGTTTGTTTGGATTTCATATTCGATATGACGCACAACTTGTCTTTCAGTTACGCCTTCTTTTAAGAAATCTACTCCGATTTCAATGCATTTATCTGCAAGTTCAGCAGCTTTTTGGATTTTTTCGATTTCTTCTGGTGTTTTCACATTACGCAATGCTTTGATAGTGTCGTCAATCGGACCGAATTCTTTTGCGCCGAAGCCTTCGACTAATTCTTTTTGGCGTTTCAATGTTAAGTGATCTTCTTCGACTAAAATTTTGTCGAATTGATAATCTACTAATTTGAATGGGTCTTCGCCATCAGCATTGCCTACAACTTTACCTTTGAAAGGTGATGCTTTAACTTCTTCTACTTCTAATTTAGGGCAGAAGAGTACTTCTTCACCTTCAGCAGTAATTAATAAGGCTAAAAGACGTTCATGCGGATCGCTTAAGTAACCTGAAAAGTAGAATACGTTAAGCGGTGTTGTAATCCAAGCAGCCCCAGCATCTTGATTACGTATTTCTTTAACAATTTCTTCTGTTTTCAAAATCCTCAACCTCCATTTACTTGATTAACTATATTTTAAGCTAAATAAATTGAGAATTCAAAAGTACTGGGGAATGATTTCGACTAAAATAGGGAAGATGTTATACTGTAACTAAGATTAAGAAGCATAGGGGGCATAAAAAATGAAATTATCATTTCATGGACAATCAACAATCTATTTTGAAGCAAACGGTAAGAAAGTTATTGTAGATCCGTTTATTACAGGTAATGAATTATCTGATTTAGATGCAGAAAACCTAGAGGTCGACTATATCGTGTTAACACACGGCCATGCGGATCACTTTGGCGATACTGTTGAAATAGCTAAAAAGAATAATGCAACAGTAGTGGGATTAGCAGAAGTTGCAGATTATTTATCAACGGCAAAAGGTGTTGAGAATGTACATCCGATGAACATCGGAGGCAAATGGAAATTTGATTTCGGTACAGTGAAATATGTTCAAGCATTCCACAGTTCAAGTATTACAAACGAAGAAGGCATTCCTGTTTACTTAGGTGCTTCAACAGGATTGATTTTAGAATTAGAAGGCAAAACAATTTATCATTGCGGCGACACTGGCTTATTCAGCGACATGAAATTAATTGCTGAACGTCATCCAGTCGATGTATGCTTCGTACCAATCGGCGACAATTTCACAATGGGTATCGAAGATGCAAGTTATGCGATCAATGAATTAATTAAACCGAAAATTTCTGTACCTGTACATTACAATACGTTCCCTTATATCGAACAAGATCCAGAAGAGTTCAAATCACTTGTTAAAGAAGGCGAAGTACAAATCCTTAAACCAGGTGAAGCTGTTCAATTCTAATTGAAAAAGAGTGATAATAAAAGGGGCTGGGACATAAATACAGCCTCAAAAGAACCCCGCTGAAATTCCAAATTGAATTTCAGCGGGGTTTTTATATAAATTACACATAT
>NZ_QPMO01000004.1:0-68508 GCF_003344575.1 Staphylococcus sp. EZ-P03
AATATGTGTAATTTATATAAAAACCCCGCTGAAATTCAATTTGGAATTTCAGCGGGGTTCTTTTGAGGCTGTATTTATGTCCCAGCCCCTTTAAAATTGTTGTTTGAATTATTGTTAATTTTAGACTCTTACAGCAGATATATTATGGGATATAATAGTAGATGCAATCAGAAGTGGGAGATGATAAATTGTGAAAAAATTAATACTTATTATGATAGCAGTTGGCACACTACTTACTGCGTGTGGTAATGATACGAAAGAAAAAGTGCAATCTAAATCAAAACCAACAACAATGAAACAAAGTCAGCATCAAATTAAAAAAGAAAATGGTATTACGACAGTAGATGGTTTTGTTCTCGCAAATAAAAAAGTACCTCTGCCTAAAAATTTTAATCCTGGTGAAAATGCTAATGCTAGAAATCATTTGAATCAAATGATACAAAATGCTAAAGCAAAAGGCCTAGATATTGTGTATCGAAGTGGATTTAGATCTTATCAGCAACAAGTCAGTTTATTTAACAGCTACGTCCAACGAGATGGTAGAAAAGCAGCTGAAAAATACAGTTCTCCACCGGGCTATTCTGAACATCAAACGGGTTTAGCTTTTGACGTAGGTTCTAATCGCTACAATAAAGATTTCTTGAAAGAATATGGTGAAACACCAGAAGGAAAATGGTTAGCAAAGCATGCGCATGAATACGGCTTTATCTTGCGTTATCCAAAAGGAAAAGAACAGATTACAGGCTATCAATACGAACCGTGGCATTTCAGATATGTAGGTAAGAAAACTGCTAAAGCTATCTATGATAAACAGTTGACTTTAGAAGAATATTTAGACTATGGATATGACAAGAAAAGTACCAAGTAGTTAAAGGCAAAATAAAAAGGCGAAGCTGAACGGCTCCGCCTTTTATTGTGTAATTTGATTATGCGATTTCTAATGCGACTTCCATCATTTGTGTGAATGAATTTTGACGTTCTTCTGGTGTTGTTGCTTCGTCGCGTAAAATATGGTCGCTGACAGTGAAGATACCTAATGCTTTTTTACCTGCGTAAGTTGCATTTAAGTAAAGTCCTGCAGATTCCATTTCAATTCCTAAGATACCCATTCTTTGCCATTGTTGGTTGAAAGTACTATCTGCATTATAGAAAGTATCTGAAGATAAGATGTTGCCTACATGTGTTGTAGCACCAAGTTTATCTGCCGCATTTTTAGCTTGTACCATTAAATCGAAGTCAGCTAATGGTGCAAAGTGGCCTGGGATATTGTATTGGTCTACATAGTTAGAGTTTGTTGAAGCACCTTGTGCGATAATGATGTCGTATAAATTAACATCTTCTTGCAACGCACCGCAAGAACCGATACGGATGATTGTGTCTACATCAAATGTGTTGTAAAGTTCGTATGAATAAATACCGATACTTGGAATACCCATACCTGAACCCATTACTGAAACTTCTTTGCCTTTATATGTTCCAGTGTAACCGAACATATTGCGGACTTCGTTGAATTGTACAACATCTTCTAAGTAATTATCAGCAATGTATTTAGCGCGAAGCGGATCTCCTGGCATTAATACTGTCTTTGCGATTTTAGCACCGTTAGGTTGAATATGAGGTGTACCTTGAGTCATAAATTATCTGCTCCTTTAATATTTAGATATTTAAGTTAAATGTAACACGAAAAAGCCTGAATATGCGAGAATAACCTTGTTTTGTACATCTTATTTAGTGTTAAAAGATGCATGATTTTCCAAAAAGAGTGAAATTGAAATAGTGAGCAAGCAACAAATATTTTAGTCAGTTAAAATATTTTGGTAAAATGGCATATGAATCAATAATATTATATTCGAGCTTAAACAACATAATTGGAGGATGAATAAATAATGGATTACGCAAAATACATTGACCACACTTTATTAAAACCTGATACGACGGTTGATCAAATCGACAAGTTGATTGATGAGGCTAAAGAATACAAATTCAAATCAGTATGTATTAACCCGACATACGTTAAACATGCGGCAGAAGCATTGAAGGATTCAGATGTTTTAGTATGTACAGTTATCGGTTTCCCATTAGGCGCAAATACTTCAGAGGTTAAAGCATTTGAAGTTGAAGATGCAGTGAAAAACGGCGCAGACGAATTAGATATGGTGATTAATATCGGCGCATTAAAAGACGGCCGCTATGATGAAGTACAAAAAGATATTGAAGCTGTTGTCAAAGCAGCGGACGGTCATACTGTCAAAGTCATTATTGAAACAGTATTGTTAACTGAAGAAGAAAAACGTAAAGCGTCAGAATTAAGTAAAGCAGCAGGTGCTGATTTTGTGAAAACTTCAACTGGTTTTGCGGGCGGCGGCGCAACTGTCGAAGACGTGAAATTAATGAAAGAAGTTGTCGGAGATGATTTAGAAGTGAAGGCATCCGGCGGTGTAAGAAATCTAGAAGACTTTAAAGCTATGTTAGATGCAGGCGCTACACGTGTAGGTGCGAGTGCAGGTGTTCAAATCATTCAAGGATTAGAGTCAGATTCTGATTATTAAAACTTAATAAATTTTGATAAAAATGCTGTTCTTAATTGTAGAAAAGATTAAGAACAGCATTTTTTCATAGTTAAATTTGGTTAAAGTATGACAATAATAAACAATATTACGCTACTTTGTTGTGTAAATTTTGAAGTAATGATACTGTTAAAATAAGCGACAAAACAACAAAGGAGATACACCATGTACTTTACAAATTTAACTGAAGAAGAGTTTGGTAATTTTACACAAAATCATTTTTCACACTATACACAATCAGCACGGCATTACCACAACCGTAATAAGTTTCGTAATGATGTGCATTTAGTAGGTGTAAAAGATGATGATAATCAAGTAATCGCAGCTTGCTTGTTAACTGAAGCGCGCAGTATGAAGTTTTTTAAATACTTTTATACACACCGCGGACCAGTGATGGATTTCAATGATTTGAAATTAGTAGAATACTTCTTTGCATCTTTGACATTGTATTTGAAAAAGCAGAATGCATTATATGTATTAGTTGACCCTTATGTATTAGCTAGTGTCAGAGAAGCAGATGGAGAAATCATTGAAAGTTATAATAATCATGCATTGATGGATACATTGAAAAAGCTCGGTTATATTCATCAAGGTTATTCAATCGGCTACTCGTCAATGAGCCAAATCAGATGGTTGTCAGTATTGGATTTGAAAGGAAAATCAGAAACACAGCTGCTGAATGAAATGGATTATCAAACAAGACGCAATATTAAAAAGACCTATGAAATGGGTGTACAGGTCAGAACTTTATCGATTGATGAAACACCTCTATTCTTTGAATTGTTTAAAATGGCTGAAGAAAAACATGGTTTTACTTTCAGAGGATTAGATTACTTTAAACAAATGCAGAAAACTTACGGCAATCGCGGTTTCTTAAAATTAGCTTATATTGATTTGCATAATTATTTGAAAGAACTGCAAGACAAACGGATGGAACTGCAGGGACAACTAGATGAAATCAATGAGAAATTAAAAGAAAATCCGAATTCTAAGAAATCTAAAGGCAAAGCCAATCAGCTGCAGCAGCAATTTGACAGTAATGAGCGAAAAATCAATGAAACGCAGGCTATGGCAGAAAAAGACGGTAATATTTTAAATCTCGCAGCGGCGCTGTACCTTTACAACGAACATGAAGTGTATTATTTATCCAGCGGTTCAAACCCTGAATACAATGCCTTTATGGGTGCGTACCGTTTACAATGGGATATGATTAAATTTGCGAAGAAAAAAGGTATCGATCGTTATAATTTCTATGGTGTAACAGGGGACTTCTCTAAAGAAGCTGAAGATTATGGTGTACAAAAATTTAAAGAAGGTTTCAATGCACATGTAGAAGAATATGTCGGCGACTTTATTAAACCAATCAGACCATTGGTTTATAAATTATCGCTGCTGATTGATAAATTGAAACAAAAAGCAAAATAATTACAGTTCAAAATGACTTAACATAAGAAAACAGCACTGATAATGCGCGGTACTGCGCTATCAGTGCTGTTTTCTTATAGTTTAACTTCTTTTGAGAAATATAATCTGCAGATTATTCGCTGAAGATTTTATCCCATTGGTCGCGTTTTTCTAACATTTCTTTTGCGATTTTTTGTGCATCTTCTAAAGAGTGGCTTGCAGCCCAGCCGCATTGTACTTCGTTGTCAGCTGGAACTTCAGTTGCTGCAACAGCATCTTTTAATGTTGCTTCAATGATGTTTAATACATCTTCGTAATCATCATGGTTGATGAATGAAACATAGAAACCAGTTTGGCAGCCCATTGGACTTAAGTCTACGACTTTGTCTGTGTGGTTTCTGATATTTTCAGCCATTAAATGCTCTAATGAGTGCATTCCAGGCATTTTCATGTGTTCTTTGTTCGGTTGTTTGAAACGAATATCGTATTTCTTAATAACATCTCCGCTTTGACCTTCTTTAGTACCTGCTAAGCGTACGAATGGTGCAATAACTTTCGTATGATCTAAATTGAAACTTTCAACGTTCATTTTAGGCATAACTTGTAACCTCCTTGAATTATTCATTCCCTATTGTAACAAGGGGAAAGGGCTTTTACAATTTGTAGGTTTCCACTTTTTGCGAAAATATTATCGGTTTACTCGGAATGAATTTGTTGAAAATTGAGAAAAAGGATGACAAAGCACTTAAAAACCTTTAAAATGTTTAGTAATCGAATTTACTGATAAAGATATAAAAGAGGTTTGGAACGTGGTGAAAAAGCGTTCCAAATTGTGTTATTTCAACCTCTGTGTAACTTATAGCTTTGAAAATAAAGGGAGCCATGGAAATGTCATTTGAAACACAAATTGAACAATTTATTAAAGATAAACAGTCAGAATTTATTGATATTAGTCACAAAATTCACGAAAGACCAGAACTTGGAAACCAAGAAGTATTTGCTTCTGGGGTTTTGATGCAAGAATTAACAGAATATGGATTTGAGATTGAACAAGATATTGCTGGTCACCCAACAGGATTTATTGCAGAATACAACAGTCATAAACCTGGCCCAACCATCGGTTTCCTTGCTGAATATGATGCGCTTCCGGGCTTAGGACATGCATGCGGACATAATATCATCGGTACAACGAGCGTGCTTGCAGGTATCGCATTGAAACAAGTAATCGATGAAGTCGGCGGCAAAGTTGTGGTATTAGGCTGCCCTGCCGAAGAAGGCGGAGAAAACGGCAGTGCCAAAGCCAGCTATGTAAAAGCGGGTGTGATTGATCAGTTGGATGTAGCTTTAATGCTGCACCCAGGCAATGAAACATATAAAACAATCCATACACTTGCTGTGGATGTATTAGATATTAAATTCTACGGTAAGAGTGCGCATGCTTCTGAAAATGCGAATGAAGCAATCAATGCGTTAGATGCAATGATCAGCTACTTTAATGGTGTGGCGCAATTACGTCAGCAAATCAAGAAATCAGAACGTGTTCACGGTGTGATTTTAGATGGCGGTCAAGCAGCCAATATTATTCCTGATTTCACACATGCACGTTTCTATACACGTGCAACAACACGTAAAGATTTAGATGTATTAACACATCGTGTCGGACAGATTGCACAAGGTGCAGCTATCCAAACAGGCTGTGATTATGAATTCAAACCGATTCAAAACGGCGTAAACGAATTCATTTTGACACCTAAATTAGATGAGTTGTTTGCTTATTATGCCAGAAAAGAAGGCGAGGAAGTCAGCGAAGATGATTTCGGATACGGTTCAACAGATACAGGCAACGTCAGCCATGTTGTTCCTACATTGCATGCACACATTAAAATCGGACCGAGCAACTTAGTCGGCCATACGTATAAATTCAAAGAGGCTGCCGCAAGCGATCATGGGGACAGTGCTTTAATCAAAGGTGCCCAAATTATCGCATTGATGGGGCTGGACTTGATTCAAAACAATGAATTGCTGAGAGAAATCAAAGAGCAGCATGTCAGAAAAGTAAAACAAGCTTCTTTAAAAGAGTTCAGAAAGCACTCTGAACAGCCGAAAGTCACATTAAGCGATTTATATGAT
Source organism: Staphylococcus sp. EZ-P03 (assembly GCF_003344575.1). Lineage (NCBI taxonomy): Bacteria > Bacillati > Bacillota > Bacilli > Caryophanales > Staphylococcaceae > Staphylococcus > Staphylococcus sp. EZ-P03. Next base: position 6,102 of record NZ_QPMO01000004.1, read on the forward strand.
GATTCGATTGTGTATACTTCAAGACCTTCATATGTCTCTAACCCTTGGTTAGAACCAGATGAACATCAATCGAACTTCTTAACTGGACGAGAATTGCTGATTGCGAATAAAATGCCGGTCATTGTGCATGAAGCAAGTGTTACAGATAAACTGCAGCAGCTATTCAATGAAGTCGGTAAAGAAGTACCAAGCAATGTTTATAAATTCCATAATCAAGCAAGTTATGAACACTTGCTGAAATCTTTACCTAAAGAAGAAGGCAAGAAAATCTACTTCCAATATGTGCATAGTGAAGAACTTGTACCAAAAGAGGATTATGCATTAGATAAAGATACTTTTGTTGCGTTGAATAATAAAGCACGTATTCCAGAGTGGACCAACGGCAAATACTTGCCGAAACGTGAAGTAGTAGCGATAGAAGATTTTGAAGAAGCGGTTAAACAATGGCCGTTGCCGATTGTGTTGAAACCAGGCGATGACTTGCCTACAGCAGGCGGTTACGGCGTTATGATTTGTTATAATCAAGAGGATTTAAATAAAGCTATCGATCGTATTCATAAAGCAACAGAGGAAACCGATACAATTATTATCGAGCAGAAAATCGAAGATATTGCGAACTACTGTGTGCAATTCGCTTATTCAGATCAGCTTGGATTGAAATATCTTGGTACAACAGAACAGTTGACGAATGAGTATGGATTCTATAACGGCAACCAAAGCGTGCCAGTTGAAGAAGTACCGCAAGCTGTAATTGAAGCAGGCCGTGAAATTATGGAAATCGGTATCAGTCACGGTTTCTACGGTGTCGCAGGTTTTGATTTGCTTTATGATAAATACGGTGATGTTTATGCGATTGATTTGAACTTCCGTCAAAATGGATCTACAAGCATGCTGCTGTTAGATGATGAATTGACAGGAGATTATCACAAATTCTACAGCTACTTCTCAAAAGGCGATAATACGAAATTCTACCGTACTATTATGAAATATGTCCGCCAAGGTAAAATTTATCCATTATCTTATTATGATGGTGATTGGTACGGCAAAGATAAAGTCAATTCACGCTTTGCTTGTATTTGGCACGGCAGCTCAAGAGAAGAAATCGAATTAAACGAAAAAGCATTCTTAAAAGAAATTGAATCTTAATCAATAAACAGCGAGTCGTCTAAAAGAGAGGCTCGCTGTTTTTGATTTGTCTTAAGCACATTAGATTGACTGATAAAGTTAATTATTTTATATTTGCATTGATGCACAACTAAAGAGAAAGTAGGTTGATTATGGATTATAGACACGAAAGATTTTTTAAAGACCTTCTTGTTAATGAAACATATTATATTGCGATTAAAGATAGAAAAATGGTTCGCAGAAATGTAGAGGACGATGCGGTCGCTTTATTTTGGACAAGAAAAGAATTAGCAGAAGCTTACTTTGAAAATCGTACAGACGCATACGATAAAATTATTACAAGAGACTTAGATCGTTTTGTGACAAGCGAATTAGATGATTTGTTTGATGAAGGCGATAAAGTATTAGTCAATGTTACAGATGATGTGGATGGTCATTTTATTGATATTTATGAAACTACAGATAAATTGATGACAGAACTTGACCGCATCCGTGTTGTAGAATTCTCACGTATTACTGCACAATCAGATGATGTGTTCGGCTTAACACATAAAGGCAACAAACAATTCATTATCATCAGTGATAATGGTGAAGACAAGCCGAATTTGATGCCGGTATGGAGTGATTACCATTCAGCATTGAAAGTCCGCGATGAAGACTTTGAAGAATGCGACGTTGAACAAGTCGAAGGCGAAGTGTTCAGCGAATGGTTAGAACAATTAAGAGATGAAGACCGTGCAGTCGGCGTCAACTTAAAACCTGGTGTGGTAGGTTCAATCGTTTCAGCACAAACACTTAAAAACGAATTATCATATTAAAAAATAAGGGGATAGGGTGATAGCAGATAACTATCAACCGTATCTCCTTATTTTTAATTAATCCTGATTGCCTAAATAGACACTGCCTAACGCGCCTGAGAAAGCACCATGTTCGATATAGTAAGGTTTGAATCCGCGCAACACAGTATAATCTTCAACAACTTTTCTTAACAGCGGATTGTTGTTGAAGGAAGAACCGATATAAACTACATTTTCAGTATGAGACTCGCGTGCAAGGGTAATGGCCATCGTTGTTACGACTTCTCCGACCACACCCATCACAGAGGCAAGTTTGTCTGCAGGGGTTAAGTCTTTATCCAAATTATGCAAGACATGACCGAAATTGGCAGCTGTTAAATCTCCTGGAATCGGCGGTTCGCTGTTTTTATAAATGTGTTTTACTTTTAAATCGATGTATTCGCGATCGCCTTGCTGGGCTGTATTTGTCAAATCAGTGTAGTCTGTAATCCCTGATAAGAGATAGCCGAGACCTTGAATCATACCGCCGCCAGCACCGATACCGCCGACACGTTTTTGCGACTTTCCGTCTGAATAGTGCATGGAAGTACCTGTTCCGACATTTGCGAAGATATAATCAGATAAATAATGGCCTTGTTCTTCAAGCAATACTTCTAATCCTTTAGAGGACGCATCGAATTCTACGAATTCTTTTGAAGGGAAATTCAATTGCTTTTGAATGAGTTTTGCTTTCCCGCCTGTTAATGTGACGTTCGTACAAGATTGATGATTCAACCAGTCGATTACTTTGGATAAATCATCAGAAGGTTCAGTGCGGAAATTACGCTGCCCGTTTTCAATCTCAACAATTTTAATTAATGTCCCACCTGCATCAATACCGATTTTCATGTTTTCACCTCAAATATATGTATAAGACGTAATCATTAATAGTATAATCAAAATGTAAAGAAAAAAGCAAAAATGAGGAGTGTACGATATAAAATGAAATTAAGTCCATACCTTATCGTTGAAAATGCAGGGCAAGCAGCAGAATTTTATCAACATGTATTCGGCGGAGAAACAAAAATATTAAATCAGCAAAAAGATACAGTTCTTCACGCAGAAGTGCATGTGAATGAACAAATGGTTCTGCATATTTCAAGCAATTACGGCAAACCTTTCAGCAATGAAAGTGTGAACCTGATTTTGACATTCGAAGATGCAGCAGAACAGCAGCGTGTTTATGATGCATTAAGTGAAAACGGAGATCCGCATATGCCGATTGCAAAAACTTTTTTCAATGCGATGCACGGGCAAGTGAGAGACCAATACGGTGTCAATTGGTTATCTAATTGTTTCTTATAATAGAGAGTAGGGAAACACTAATTGAACTTGTAGTAAATTAGAAATGTAGGGGATATTATGAAACATAGCAAGCAATATGAAGATATTATTGTAACATCATACCAACCAAAATATTACCAAGAAGTTGTGAACTTTGAATTATCAGAACGTCAGCAGATTTATTCATCGCTGCCGATTCAAGTCTTAGACGATGCACTTAAAGATAAAGACCGCATCGCAAATATTGCGATTAATAAAGAAGGGGCAGTGGTCGGCTTCTTTGTGCTGCATCAATATTATCAGCACGAAGGTTACGATACACCTGAACATGTCGTTTATGTGCGTTCTTTGTCTATTAATGAAAAGTACCAAGGCAACGGCTATGGCACTAAAATTATGATGAATCTGCCGAATTATGTTCAATCGCTGTATAGTGATTTTAACCACCTTTATTTAGTGGTGGATGCTGAGAATAAAGCAGCATGGAACGTATATGAACGTGCAGGCTTTATGCATACCGCAACCAAACAAGAAGGGCCGATTGGAGAAGAACGCTTGTATTATTTAGATTTAGATTCTAAATATGTATCTTCTTTAAAATTAAAAGCACCAGAAGAACAGCCGGACAAAGAGATTGATACGGTCCATTTAATGCTGGACGGCAAGAAAGCAGGCTTCATTGCACTGCAAGCGACAGAAAACCGTATGCATATCAGAGGGATTGAAGTCGATAAAGCACAACGGCATAAAGGTATCGCAGAAAGTGCATTGCGCCAATTAGCAACATATATCAGAAAAAATTATCCTGACATTGATGTGCTTGATATTGTTTTATTCGGAGAACATAATGAATTAAAACAACTCTGTTTGAACAGCAACTTTGTCGAGACTTTACAGACAGAGGATTATGTGAAGTTTGAAAAGTATATCGTTTATTAATGGCGAATGGTAAAAAAGAATCATCATTAGCATTGCGAAATAAGACATTGTCATTTATAATTTACATTTGTTAACATGAGATGTAACTAAACTTGTGATTGAATTGATAAAGCCTTTGAAAGGGAGTAATAGAACATATGAAAATTCAAGATTACACAAAAGAAATGGTAGACGAAAAATCATTTATCGATATGGCCCATACTCTATTAGAAGAAAAAGGGACAACAATGAATTTATACGATATTATCGATGAATTTAAAGCTTTAGGACATTATGAAGATGATGAACATTTAGAGAATCGTATTGTTCAGTTCTATACGGATTTAAATACTGACGGTCGTTTCCTTAATGTCGGCGAAAATAATTGGGGATTGCGCGACTGGTATTCAGTAGATGATATCGAAGAAAAAATCGCACCTACAATTCAAAAATTCGACATCTTGGATGAAGAAGATGAAGAGGATAAAAACCTTAAACTTCTTGGCGAAGAGGAAGAAGAAGCCGAAGATGAAGAAAGATCTGAAGCGGACGCTGAAGACGACGAAGAAGATTTAGATGATCCTCAAGAAGAAGATGAAGTCGGCGAAGAGGATATCGTAATCGATGAAGATGACGATGAATTAGAAGAAACAGAAGAAATGTTTGAAGATGCGGCAGACTTCAATGACGAGCCGGATGAAGAGTAAATTATAATTGACTTTTTCTAGAAAAATGATAGAATTTTATTCGGGCTCCTTTAATTAGGACAACGTGTATAAATGATACGCTCCCCCTTTACATGAGATGTGAGAGGGAGCGTTTTTTTATTTTTAAAAGCTTATTTTATCAGTGGATTAAGGCATTTTTGCCTTATCATGTATACAAGCAATATGGGAATGTACAAATTATATGTAATTGAATAGTAGGAGGAAAAAGAATGACTAAGTTCATATTTGTTACTGGCGGAGTAGTTTCTTCACTAGGTAAAGGGATTACTGCTGCATCATTAGGCAGATTATTAAAAGATAGAGGCTTATCTGTTACAATTCAAAAATTCGATCCGTACTTGAACGTGGACCCGGGTACAATGAGTCCGTATCAGCACGGTGAAGTATTCGTGACTGATGATGGAGCTGAAACAGACTTAGACTTAGGCCACTATGAACGTTTTATTGATATCAACTTAAATAAATACTCTAATGTGACAGCAGGTAAAGTGTATTCACACGTATTAAAGAAAGAACGCCGCGGTGATTATTTAGGCGGAACAGTTCAAGTAATTCCTCATATCACTAACGAAATCAAAGAACGTCTGTTATTAGCAGGCGAAAGTACAAAAGCTGATGTAGTAATTACAGAAATCGGCGGTACAACAGGCGACATCGAATCATTGCCGTTTATCGAAGCAATTCGTCAAATCCGCAGTGATTTAGGCCGTGAAAATGTTATGTATATCCATTGTACATTGCTGCCGTATATTAAAGCAGCAGGCGAAATGAAAACAAAACCGACACAACATAGTGTAAAAGAATTACGCGGTTTAGGGATTCAACCTGATTTAATCGTTGTAAGAACAGAATATGAAATGACACAAGATTTAAAAGATAAAATTGCGTTATTCTGTGATATTCCAGAAGAAAATGTTATTGAATGCCGCGATGCTGAATCTTTATATGAGATTCCTTTACAATTAAGCAAACAACATATGGATGATTTAGTCATTAACCGTTTAGCATTAGATGCGAAATATGAAACACAATTAGATGAGTGGAAACACTTATTAGAAATTGTGAATAATTTAGACGGTGAAATTACTATCGCTTTAGTCGGTAAATATGTCAGCTTGCAAGATGCTTATCTTTCAGTAGTAGAAGCATTGAAACATGCAGGTTATCCGCTTCACAAAGACATCAAAGTTAAATGGATTGACTCAAGCGAAGTTACAGACGAAAACGCAGCAGACTTCCTTAAAGATGCAGACGGTATCTTAGTACCTGGCGGCTTTGGATTCCGTGCCAGCGAAGGTAAAATTTCAGCTATCCGTTATGCACGTGAAAACAACGTACCTTACTTCGGTATCTGCCTTGGTATGCAATTGGCTACTGTTGAATTTGCGCGCAACGTGCTTGGCTTAGAAGGGGCACACTCTACTGAGTTAGATCCTGAAACAGCATATCCGATTATCGACTTATTGCCTGAACAAAAAGATATTGAAGATTTAGGCGGTACTTTACGTTTAGGTTTATATCCAAGCGAAATCAAAGAAGGTACGTTAGCTTATGATATCTACGGCAAAAAAGAAATCGAAGAACGGCACCGTCACCGCTATGAATTCAACAATGATTATCGTGAGCAAATGGAAGAAAAAGGCATGGTCTTCTCTGGTGTAAGTCCAGACGGCAGAAGAATCGAAATGGTAGAAATTCCTGAAAACGACTTCTTCTTTGCGAGCCAATTCCACCCGGAATTCTTATCAAGACCAAACCGTCCGCAACCGATTTTTAAAGCGTTTATCGAAGCGGCAAACAAATTCCGAGAAAACAAAAACAAATAATAAACTGATAAAAAGAGAACAAAAATAATAAGCGGCAGAGCTGATCACCAATATAAGTGAAAAGCTTTGCCGCTTATTTTATTCAACATCTATATCTAAATCTCTGATCATTTCAATCATTTGCGTGTAGATTTCATAATACACATAGCCGAACGCCATCGGATGAGGCTGTACAATCTTATCATAGTCTTCTGTATAAACAATCGGCCTTGGTGTACATAAGTCGATGAAATGCAAGAGGTGATCCGGAATCTCAGTTTCTTTGCTCTTGTTGCAAATCAATACAAAGTCCACATCCAGATCAATTAATGCTTGTGTATCTGCTTGAATCGCTTCATCATAAAAGGGTGAGAACAATAAGACACGGTCTGTTGTATCTAATGCACTGAAATCCTCTAAGTCAGAAAGCAGTCTGCTGTCTTCTAACTTCTCATTGCTTTCTAATAAATAGCTTTCAAAAAACTTCAAGTCGCCATAGCCTTTAACATAAATATGGCCTTCTCCGCCAATTGCTTGAATCAGACATTGTGCTGCCATTTGAATATCGATTTCTTGTTGATTCAATCGATTAAATATACCTGTAAGTTGTGTTTGTAATATATTTGCCATGGTATCCTCCAACTTCATAATAGATATATTAATTCTATATGATGTGGTACGTGAATTCAATCTGAGGAAAAATGTATAACAAAGGGTAGAAAAAGGGTAGTGTAAAAAGATACACCGCTGATAATGAATTAATCAAGATAATGTGACGTATATTTCAAATGAATACGTTTTCATTTGAAAATTCACACAATTTTATCATTTATAACCGCTTACATTTAGTTTTGCAATGCATTACAGTGGTGACTTTGGTATACTAAACTTATAAAAATCACGTGCAATATGCACGCAAGGAGGAACTTTCATGCCTTTAGTTTCAATGAAAGAAATGTTAATCGACGCAAAAGAAAAAGGTTATGCAGTTGGACAATATAACCTTAATAACCTAGAATTCACTCAAGCTATTCTAGAAGCTTCACAAGAACAAAATGCTCCAGTTATCTTAGGTGTATCTGAAGGTGCTGCGCGTTACATGAGCGGGTTCTACACAGTAGTTAAAATGGTTGAAGGTTTATTACATGACCTTAAAATCACTGTACCTGTAGCAATCCACTTAGACCATGGTTCAAGCTTCGAAAAATGTAAAGAAGCAATCGACGCTGGTTTCACATCAGTAATGATCGACGCTTCACACAGCCCATTCGAAGAAAACATTGAAACAACTAAAAAAGTTGTTGAATATGCACATGCTCGCGGAGTATCTGTAGAAGCTGAATTAGGTACAGTCGGCGGACAAGAAGATGACGTTGTTGCTGACGGTGTTATCTATGCTGACCCTAAAGAGTGTCAAGAATTAGTTGAAAAAACTGGTATTGATACTTTAGCACCAGCATTAGGTTCAGTTCACGGTCCTTACAAAGGCGAACCAAACTTAGGCTTCAAAGAAATGGAAGAAATCGGTAAATCTACTGGCTTACCATTAGTATTGCACGGCGGTACTGGTATCCCAACTAAAGATATCCAAAAATCTATTTCTTTAGGTACAGCTAAAATCAACGTGAACACTGAAAACCAAATTTCTTCAGCGAAAGCAGTTCGCGAAGTATTAAACAACGACAAAGATGTTTACGATCCACGTAAATATTTAGGACCAGCTCGCGAAGCTATCAAAGCTACTGTAACTGGTAAAATCAAAGAGTTCGGTACTTCTAACCGCGCTTAATTTATAATTTAGTTTTGTTAAAGAGCATCTGTATTCTCAGGTGTTCTTTTTTGCGTTATAAATATATTTGAAAAGATTGTACTCTTATCAACCATGTGTTAGGATACATAAGATTGATTGAAAATTAATCGTACTTAAGGTAATCACTTTGAAGAAAATCTTTTTCAGTATCAACGTGCTTTATGCTATAATATCTTAAGTGATTTTTTGAATGATCAAAAAGTTTATTGAAACTAACATCTTAGATAACAAGATTAAATGGGTGCAACATATCAACTGTTATATTTACAGTATTAAATGGCAATGCATCCATAATATGAATATACAAACGCTTGTGAATTTAACTATAATAAATATGAAGAACTACGATAACCAATATTTTCATAGATGAATCTAATGTGAGTGGGGTGTAGTCATATCAGAAACATGGGTATGCTATACATAGAACTATGGAATGAAGATTGAATAACAAAGGAGAACAATCGAATGGCTCAAGAAGTAATAAAAATCAGAGGCGGACAGCCATTAAAAGGGAAGCTTAAAATTAATGGTGCGAAAAACAGTGCAGTTGCCATTATCCCAGCAGCATTACTGGCAGAAGATGTTGTAAAACTTGAAGGGCTACCGCAAATTTCAGATGTTGCTACTTTAGTTAGCTTGTTAGAAGATTTAAATATAAAAACAGATCTTGAAGGTACAGAGTTAAAAATAGATCCGACAGAAATTCAAAACGCATCTTTACCGAATCATAAAGTCGAATCTTTAAGAGCATCATATTATATGATGGGGGCTTTATTAGGCAGATTCAAAAAATGTGTCATCGGTTTGCCTGGCGGCTGTCCTTTAGGACCGCGTCCGATTGATCAGCATATTAAAGGGTTCAAAGCTTTAGGTGCGACAATTGATGAATCAAGCCCGACATCAATGAAGATTGAAGCAGAAGAATTAAAAGGTGCAAATATCTTCTTGGATATGGTCAGTGTCGGTGCGACAATCAATATTATGTTAGCGGCAGTGCGTGCAGAAGGACAAACAGTCATTGAAAACGCCGCAAAAGAACCTGAAGTTGTCGATGTTGCGACATTCTTGACAGGTATGGGTGCTAATATTAAAGGCGCTGGTACAAGTACGATTAAAATTACAGGTGTTGACCACCTTTATGGTGTAACGCATCAAATTATTCCAGATAGAATTGAAGCGGGTTCATATATGTGTATGGCAGCTGCTTGCGGCGGAGAAGTGGAATTAGACAATATTATTCCAAAACATATTGAACCGTTAACAGTTAAGCTTCAAGAATTAGGCGTGGATGTTAATATCAATGATGATAGTGTCACGCTTAAAGGCCAATTGCCATTCAACAATGTGAATATCAAGACATTGGTATATCCTGGATTTGCGACGGACTTGCAGCAGCCGATTACGCCATTGCTTTTCTTAGCTGATGGCCCTTCATTTGTGACGGATACGATTTATCCAGAACGCTTCAGACATATTGAAGAATTGAAGAAAATGGGCGGCGCAATTTCTGTTGATCAAAATACAGCAACTGTTAAACCTTCAACACTGCAAGGCGCTTCTGTCTATGCCAGCGACTTGCGTGCAGGGGCTTGTTTAATTGTTGCAGGCTTGATTGCAGAAGGTGTAACAACAATTTATAATGTAAATCACATTTATCGCGGTTACACAAACATTGTTGAAAATTTAAAATCTCTCGGCGCAAACATTTGGACTGAAAAAATCTAAAATTTGTGGTATACTTTGTATATTAGGTTGACATGATCTAGTAATCATGGAGAGGTGATTTAAATGGAAGTATGTCCTTATTTAGAAGAAACATTTAAAATCATCGGTCGCAGCTGGAATGGATTGATATTGAATTATCTATCTAGATGCCCAGAAAAGTCAGCTCACTTCAGTGAAATGAAGAAAGACTTGAAGACCATCACACCGCGTTCTTTAAGTTTAAAACTTACAGAATTGATGGAATGGGACTTAGTAGAAAAGAATATTGTATCCAAAGCACCTGTCTCAATTGTCTATCAATTAACAGATAAAGGTGCAGCACTGGCTGAAGCATTAGTACCGATGGAAGAATGGGCACAAAAATACGTCGAACTGGAACAAGAGCATAAAGCTGCAAATTCTTAAAATAGATTTGATAAAAGCAAGAGTTATTCCTTCATGGAGTAGCTCTTCTTTTTGGTTATAAGCACATTCGTTTAAAAATAGCGCTGTTAGGTTAAAATAGATAATAAGACATTTACTAAGGAGTGACTGTAATTGAGAACTCAAACGAAACAATATATCAATGGCGAATGGGTAGACAGTACAAGCGGTGAAACAATTGATGTCATCAACCCTGCAACTGAAGAAGTCTTAGGCCAAATTGCAAAAGGGAATAAAGAAGACGTTGATAAAGCAGTAGAAGCTGCGAACAATGTTTATCTTGAATTCCGTCACAGCAGTGTAGAATACAGAAGAGATTTACTTGATAAAATCGTTAAAGAGTACGAAAACAGAAAAGAAGATATTATAGAAGCAATTACAGATGAGTTAGGTGCACCATTAGAAAAATCTGAAAAAGTGCACTATCAAATGGGATTAAATCATTTCGCAGAAGCAAGAGATGCGTTGGATAACTTCCAATTCGAAGAACAGCGCGGCAATGATTTAGTTGTAAAAGAAGCTATCGGTGTAGCAGGATTAATTACACCTTGGAACTTCCCAACCAACCAAACTTCACTTAAATTAGCAGCAGCTTTCGCAGCAGGCAGCCCAGTAGTGTTGAAACCTTCTGAGTTAACACCATTTGCGGCTGTTATCTTAGCAGAAATCTTTGATAAAGTCGGCGTACCGAAAGGTGTCTTCAACTTAGTGAACGGTGACGGCGAAGGTGTCGGCAATCCATTAAGCGAACATCCTGATGTGCGCATGATGTCATTTACAGGTTCTGGCCCGACAGGTGCAAAAATTATGGAAAAAGCTGCCCAAGACTTCAAAAAAGTTTCACTTGAACTTGGCGGTAAATCACCATATATCATTTTAGATGATGCAGATATAGACGGTGCAGCAGAAGCAGCTGCAGGCAAAGTCTACAATAATACTGGACAAGTTTGTACTGCAGGTACAAGAACCATCGTCCCAGAATCATTGAAAGATGACTTCATTAAAGCAGTAAAAGAAAAAATGAGTGCAGTTAAAGTCGGAGACCCAAGAGAAGACGGTGTAGACATGGGTCCGATTATCAGTAAAAAACAATATGATCAAGTTCAAGATTATATTCAAAAAGGTATCGACGAAGGTGCTGAATTAATCCTTGGCGGTACAGGCAAACCTGAAGGCTTAGAAAAAGGCTATTTCGCAAAACCTACTATCTTTACAAACGTTAAAAACGATATGACGATTGCACAAGAAGAAATCTTCGGTCCGGTGATGTCAGTCATCACATACAAAGACTTGGACGAAGCAATTGAAATCGCAAACGATACAGTATATGGTTTAGCAGGTTATGTTTATGGTAAAGATTTAGATACTTTACGCAAAGTTGCACGTGAAGTAGAAGCCGGTACAATTGAAATCAATGAAGCCGGACGCAAACCAGATCTTCCATTCGGCGGCTACAAACAATCAGGCTTAGGCAGAGAATGGGGCGACTACGGTATTGAAGAATTCTTAGAAATTAAATCAATTGCCGGATATTACAACAAATAGAATTTTGAACTAAAATGCTGGGCAGTAATGTGCTCAGCATTTTTATTTTTTTAAGGAGAGGATAACGTACAATTTTAAGCAGAGTATCAATCATTGTTTTGCGATAAGGTTTAAAATTTGCTATGGTTATCTTATGAAAAATACTTTATAATAAGTAAATACGTAAACTAAAATGAAATGAGTGTAAAACATGCCTGAAAGAGAACGTACATCTCCCCAATACAAGTCTTTCCACGAACTCTATAAGAACAATACTACTAAAGCGCTAACTCAAAAAGCAAAATCTCTTAAATTAACTAACTATAGTAAATTGAATAAAAAAGAATTAGTATTAGCCATTATGGAAGCACAAATGGAAAAAGACGGCAATTACTATATGGAAGGTATCTTAGATGATATCCAACCAGATGGTTATGGCTTTTTAAGAACTGTCAACTACTCTAAAGGCGAAAAAGATATTTATATTTCTGCAAGTCAAATCCGCCGTTTTGAAATCAAACGCGGGGATAAGGTGACAGGGAAAGTCAGAAAGCCTAAAGATAATGAAAAATATTACGGCTTGCTGCAAGTCGATTTTGTCAATGATCATAATGCAGAAGAGGTTAAAAAACGCCCGCATTTCCAAGCACTTACACCGTTATATCCGGATGAGCGTATTAAATTGGAAACAAAATCAAACAATTATTCGACAAGAATCATGGACTTAGTTGCACCTATTGGTTTAGGTCAGCGTGGTTTGATTGTCGCACCGCCTAAAGCAGGTAAAACGTCATTGCTGAAAGAAATCGCTAATGCGGTTACAGTCAATAAACCTGAAGCGAAACTCTTTATTCTGCTTGTCGGAGAACGACCTGAAGAGGTAACAGATATTGAACGATCAAGCGAAGCGGCTGAAGTCGTACATTCAACATTTGATGAACCGCCGGAACATCATGTTAAAGTAGCTGAATTGTTGTTAGAACGTGCGAAAAGATTAGTTGAAATCGGTGAAGATGTCATCATTTTAATGGATTCGATTACACGTTTGGCACGTGCTTACAACTTAGTAATTCCGCCAAGCGGACGTACTTTATCAGGTGGTTTAGACCCTGCATCATTACACAAACCTAAGCACTTCTTCGGTGCTGCGCGAAACATTGAAGCAGGCGGCAGTTTAACGATTTTAGCAACAGCTTTAATCGATACAGGTTCCAGAATGGACGATATGATTTATGAAGAGTTCAAAGGAACAGGAAACATGGAATTGCATTTAGATCGTAAATTAGCTGAAAGACGTGTCTTCCCAGCAATTGATATCGGAAGAAGTTCAACCCGTAAAGAAGAACTGCTGGTTGATAAGAAAGATTTAGACAGTTTATGGCAATTGCGTAATATGTTTACTGATTCAACAGACTTCACTGAACGCTTTATCCGCAAGTTGAAACGTTCTAAAAATAATGAAGAATTCTTCCATCAATTACAAGAAGCAGCAATAGAAAGTAAACGTACAGGCAAACCTATCATTTAATAATAAATTATATTTGTCTTCCAGAATGGGTTGCATTTTATTCTGGTAACAATTATAATTACTAAGTATTGGGTAAAAACTCACAAATAACTCTGTTCCAGATGGTTCAGGGCAAAGGAGCTGAAAATAATTATGAGACAAGGAATCCATCCTGAATACCACAAAGTAATTTTCTTAGATACAACAACTAACTACAAATTCTTAAGTGGTTCAACTAAATCATCATCAGAAACAATGGAATGGGAAGATGGCAACGAATATCCAGTTATCCGTTTAGATATTTCATCTGACTCACATCCATTCTACACTGGTCGTCAAAAATTCGCAGCTGCGGATGGCCGTGTTGAACGATTCAACAAGAAATTCGGTCTTAAATCATCAAACAATAACGAATAATTTCGATTTAAATGAGACTCTCGCAATTTGGCGAGAGTTTTTTTATTTGGTTTTCAAAGCAAAGTATAATGATGTAAGGGATGCAAAAAGAGATTGCATTCCATTAAAATTTTCTCATGTTTTGCCCGTTGTCCTAATAAAAAATATGATATAATGAGATGATTTTGTTTTGAAAAGGAAGGAAAAGCATAATGTATGAAACTTATCATTCCGGCTGGATTGAATGTATTACCGGCAGCATGTTCAGCGGTAAATCTGAAGAATTAATCCGCAGATTAAAACGCGGCATGTATGCAAAACAGAAAGTCGTAGTATTTAAACCTGCAATTGATGATCGATACCATAAAGAAAAAGTGGTATCGCATAACGGCAATGCAATAGAAGCAATCACTATTAAAAAGGCTGAAGAAATTTTAGAACAGGATTTGACTGAAGTCGATGTGATTGGTATAGATGAAGTGCAATTTTTTGAGGATTCGGTTGTAGAAATTGCACAAGATTTAGCAGAACAAGGCCACCGTGTCATTGTGGCAGGACTGGACATGGACTTCAGAGGGAAACCTTTTGAACCGATGCCGCAGTTGATGGCTGTCAGTGAGTTGGTTACTAAGCTGCAAGCAGTATGTGCAGTTTGCGGTGCACCTGCAAGCAGAACACAGCGTTTAATCAATGGCAGACCTGCTAAAGAAGATGACCCGATTATTATGGTAGGGGCAGATGAAAGTTATGAACCTAGATGCCGCGCACATCATATCGTTGCACCTAGTGAATCTGAGAAGGAGGAATTATAATGTTTGATCAATTGGATATCGTAGAAGAACGTTATGAACAATTAAATGAATTACTGAGCGACCCGGATGTTGTCAGTGATTCAGATAAACTGCGTGAATATTCTAAAGAACAGTCAGATTTGCAAAAGACTGTAGATGTTTATCGCGAATATAAACAAAACAAAGAAGATATCGGTGAAATGCAAGAGATGTTGAATGAAACATCTGATAAAGAAGAAGTGGAAATGCTGAAATCGGATATCAGTGAATTAAAGGCGACATTGCCTGACCTTGAAGAAGAATTGAAATTCTTATTAATTCCTAAAGACCCTAACGACGACAAAAACGTTGTAGTTGAAATCCGTGCAGCTGCAGGCGGCGATGAAGCAGCAATCTTTGCTGGGGATTTATACCGTATGTATTCACGTTACAGTGAATCATTAGGTTATAAAACAGAAGTATTAGAAATGAATGACAGTGATCATGGCGGATTTAAAGAAATCAGCTTTATGATTAATGGTCAGGGTGCTTATTCTAAATTAAAATATGAAAATGGTGCACACCGTGTACAACGTGTTCCTGAAACTGAATCAGGCGGCCGTATTCATACTTCTACTGCTACAGTTGCGGTACTTCCAGAAGCAGAAGATGTTGAAGTAGAAATCAGAAATGAAGATTTGAAGATAGAAACATATCGTTCAAGCGGTTCAGGCGGTCAGCACGTCAACACAACTGACTCAGCGGTACGTATTACGCACTTGCCGACAGGTATCGTTGCGACATCATCTGAAAAATCACAAATTCAAAACCGTGAAAAAGCCTTAAAAGTCTTAAAAGCACGTGTTTATGATATGAAATTGCAAGAAGAACAAGAAAAATATGCATCAGAAAGAAAATCAGCTGTAGGTACGGGTGACCGTTCAGAGCGTATTCGTACGTACAACTATCCGCAAAACCGTGTGACGGACCACCGTATCGGTTTAACAATCCAGAAATTAGATCAAATCATCGAAGGCAAATTAGATGAAATTGTGGATGCTTTAACAATGTCAGAGCAAACTGAGAAATTGAAAGAATTGAATAACGTTGAGTTATAAGGAAGCTGTACAATCAGCTGCGAAACAAGCAGTTGCACGCGGCTTTGAATCTAAAAGAGCAGAGTGGCTGCTGTTAGATTTGCTTGACTGGTCGCTTGCGGATTATGTCTTGAAGATGAATGACACTATGACAGAAACACATCGTTCAGCCTATCAAGCAGCAACAGAACGTATGTTAACTGGGGAGCCGATTCAATATATTACCGGGTTCCAAAGCTTTTACGGCGAACGCTTCAAAGTAGATGCGCGCTGCTTGATCCCTAGACCTGAAACCGAAGAAGTCCTGCTGCATTTTATGAATCAATTATCCAACGGTGATTGTGTGGCTGATATCGGTACAGGCAGCGGTATTATTGCGGTGATGCTGAAGCTTTTGAAACCTGATTTGACAGTTTATGCGACGGATTTGTTTGAAGGACCGTTAGAGGTTGCGCGTGCCAACGCAGCAATGCATCAGACAGATATTACATTCTTGCAAGGGAGCGACTTGTCTCCTTTAATAGAACAAAATATACGTCTAGACGGCTTAATTTCAAACCCGCCGTATATTGATCAAGCAGAATCTATAGATATGGCTGAAACTGTAGTGGATTATGAACCGCACCAAGCTTTGTTTGCAAAAGAGCATGGCTTAGCCATTTATCGAGCAATTATTGAAAAGCTGCCGCTAGTTTTGAATGACAATGCTGTAGTCGTTTTCGAAATCGGTTATAATCAGGGGGAAGTGCTGAAGGCACTGATTCAATCTATCTATCCGTCAATTGAGGTAGATGTGATTCAAGATATTAATCAAAACGACAGAATTATTTCATTTATATGGAAACGCTGAACAGCGTATTGATGAGAAGTTATGGGAGAAGAGGGGAGATTGTATAACACCCTGTTCTCGCATAACTTCTTATTTTGTTTTACAATTATTTTTGAAAGGACGTGCAGAGAGATGAAGACAAAAACTTGGGATTTGCGTCATCAATTAGGAACTAAACAAGGTCAGAAAGCGTTAGAAGAAATCAGTGCCATCTATCATGCAGGCGGCTTAGTTGCTTTGCCGACAGAAACGGTATACGGGTTAGGTGCGAATGCGCTGGATAATGAAGCAGTGCGTAAAATATACGAAGCAAAAGGACGTCCTTCTGATAATCCTCTGATTGTGCATATTCACGACCAAGGTCAATTAGATGCGTTTACAGCGCCGCGTTCAAAAGAAGTAAAACAGTTAATGGACACATTTTGGCCGGGACCGATTTCATTTATTTTACCGCTTGAACCAGGCTATTTATGCGAAAGTGTTTCTGGCGGGTTGCAGTCTATCGCAGTCAGAATGCCGAGTCATCCTATCGGCCGAGCTATTTTAAAATATACAAATTTACCGATTGCTGCGCCGAGTGCGAATATCAGCGGCCGTCCTTCGCCTACAACCTTTGCTCATGTCTTTAGAGATTTGAATGAACGGGTAGAAGGAATAGTAAATGGTGATCAAAGTGAAGAAGGTTTAGAAAGCACCGTGTTGGATTGCACGCAATATCCGTTCAGAATTGCACGTCCGGGTGCGATTACAGCAGATATGATTGAAAATGTCTTGCCGGGTTCAGTTGATACAACAGCGCATTTAGATACAGATAAACCGATTGCACCTGGAATGAAATACAAACACTATTCACCAGAAACACCTGTAGCGATGCTGACAGAATTAAGTCATGAGATTTCAAGCGACCAGGATTGGCAGCACATTTTATTTGCGGTACCTGCGACATTGAAGCAGTATATTCCAAAGAACGCGATTTATCGTGAATTATCTTCTGATATCTATGATTTAAAGGCCGCAAATCATAATTTATATCAAATATTGCATGAACTTGATACGGATGATTCGATTCATCAAGGTTATATTTATCGTTATGAAACAACCGATGACAGTATTGCTTTCTTGAACAGACTCGAAAAAGCAACAGGCAATCAACAAATAGGAGCGGATCAATTGTGAAAATAATATTTGTTTGTACAGGCAATACATGCAGGAGTCCGATGGCAGAAAGCATTGCCAAATCATTAATGCCGGACCATGAATTTTATTCAAGAGGCTTATTTGCAATGGATGGACAGCCCGCAGCTGTACATACTGCTGAGATATTGCATGAAAAAGGTTTAGATGCGCCGACTGTATCTTGCCAGTTCAGCGAACAAGATACAGATGCTGATTTAATCTTAACGATGACAGAAGGTCATAAGCAGCAATTGGCCATGATGTTTGAGAAAGATTTGCCGGTGTATACACTTTATGAGTATGCAGGACAAAACGGTGAAGTTTCAGATCCTTACGGCGGTACACATGCACAGTATGAGCAGATTTACAATGAATTGAATTACTTGCTGAATGAGGTCAAAACGCGATTGGAAAAAGATATGGATAATTAGTATAAGTTAAGCTTTAAATGCGTTATAATAGCTATTATATAGCATGGTTTGCTTACATAAGCGAAGCAGACAAGCGGTGTTCTTGTTTGTCTTGGCTTGTCATCATTTTAAAAAGGGGTGGAATTAAATGGAAAACTTGAAGTTGTTGCTGAATGAATTGAAAGAACAAAATTTCTTTAAACCAGGAGAAATTTGCGTGATCGGCTGCTCGACATCTGAGGTTATCGGCGAACGTATCGGCTCGGTCGGTTCTATGGATGTTGCACAAGAATTGTTTGATGCGTTGATGGAGGTCCGTAAAGAAACGGGTGTCATCTTTGCATTCCAAGGTTGCGAACACATCAACAGAGCAATTACTATCGAACGTGAACATTTCAATCCACTTACAATGGAAGAAGTAACTGTAGTACCTGCAACGCATGCTGGCGGCAGTATGTCAACGTACGCTTATCGCCACCTCGACAATCCTATGGTTGTTGAGCATATCACAGCAAACTGCGGTATTGATATCGGTCAAACTATGATCGGCATGCATATCAAACATGTTGCAGTGCCTGTGCGCACTTCTGTGAAAACAGTCGGCGATGCGGTAGTGACAATTGCGACTTCCAGACCTAAGTTAATTGGCGGCGAACGTGCTCACTATACTTTATAACTAAATGAATTGGGGGAATGATGTCATGTCATTTATCGAAAAGGAAGACAAAGCAGTATTTGAAGCTATTCAAAACGAATACAATCGTCAGAATAACAACATTGAATTAATCGCATCAGAAAACTTTGTGTCTGAAGCAGTAATGGAAGCACAAGGTTCAGTATTGACTAACAAGTATGCTGAAGGTTATCCAGGACGCCGTTACTATGGCGGCTGCCAATTTGTGGATGTTACTGAAACTTTAGCAATCGAACGTGCCAAAGAATTATTCGGTGCAGAACACGTAAACGTACAACCGCATTCAGGCTCACAAGCTAACATGGCTGTTTATTTAGTTGCGCTTGATTACGGCGACACTGTATTAGGTATGAACTTAAGCCATGGCGGCCACTTGACACACGGTGCTAAAGTCAACTTCAGCGGCCAATTTTATAACTTTGTTGAGTATGGAGTAGATAAAGAAACTGAACGTATTGATTATGAAGAAGTACGTCGTCTTGCAAAAGAAAACAAACCTAAATTAATCGTTGCAGGCGCATCAGCATACCCAAGAGAAATCGACTTCAAGAAATTCAAAGAAATTGCTGACGAAGTCGGTGCTAAATTAATGGTAGACATGGCACACATCGCTGGTTTAGTTGCTGCAGGTTTACACCAAAACCCAGTAGACTATGCTGATTTTGTAACGACAACTACGCATAAAACATTAAGAGGCCCTCGCGGCGGTATGATTCTTACTAAAAAAGAATATGCGAAACAAATTGATAAAACAATCTTCCCAGGTATCCAAGGCGGACCTTTAGAGCATGTTATTGCTGCTAAAGCAGTAGCATTCGGCGAAGCTTTGCAGCCTGAGTTCAAAGTTTATCAGCAACAAGTTGTTAAAAATGCAAAAGTACTTGCTGAAACACTTGTTAAAGAAGGCTTCAGAGTTGTTTCCGGCGGAACAGAAAACCACTTGGTTGCTGTAGATGTCAAAGGTTCATTTGGTATTACTGGTAAAGAAGCAGAAGAAGCTTTAGATGAAGTAGGAATTACTTGCAACAAAAACACAATTCCTTTCGACCAAGAAAAACCTTTCGTTACAAGCGGTTTACGTTTAGGTACACCAGCGGCGACTACACGCGGATTCGACGAAAAAGATTTTGAAGAGGTAGCAAAAATTATCAGCCTAGTTGTTCAAAACATTAAAGATGAAGCAAAATTAAAAGAAGCTGCAGAACGTGTGCAAGCGTTGACTTCAAAGCACCCATTATATAAATAAGAGAACTAGGAGGCTATTCCTTTATGGGAAAAGTACATGTATTTGATCATCCGTTAATTCAACACAAATTAAGCTATATCCGCGACGTTCATACAGGAACGAAAGAGTTCAGAGAACTTGTAGACGAAGTCGGTATGTTAATGGCTTATGAAGTTACAAGAGATTTAGAACTTCAAGATGTTGAAATCGAAACACCTGTCACTAAAACAACAGCAAAAAGATTATCAGGTAAAAAATTAGCATTTATTCCGATTCTTAGAGCTGGTTTAGGTATGACGCAAGGTGTCTTAAGTTTAATTCCAGCAGCACGTGTAGGCCACGTCGGCTTATACCGTGACCCGAAAACATTGGAAGCAGTAGAATATTTTGTGAAATTACCGCAAGATATTGAAGAAAGACAAATCATTGTCGTAGATCCGATGTTAGCGACAGGTGCTTCAGCAATTGAAGCTATCAACTCATTGAAAAAGCGCGGTGCCAAACACATTCGTTTCATGTGTTTGATTGCGGCAAATGAAGGTGTTGAAAAATTACAAGAAGCACACCCTGATGTAGATATCTACATTGCTGCACTAGATGAAAAGCTAAATGATAAAGCATATATCATCCCAGGTTTAGGTGATGCTGGAGACCGCTTATTCGGAACAAAATAAGTTGTCTGAATGTAAAATGCTATCTATAGGATACGCATAATGTTTTGATATGATATATAGATGAATAAACAAAAGAGTATGCAAATTATTTAGCATGAATACACAACGTGTTTAAATCTGTTAAATATTGATTTGCATACTCTTTCTCTGTATAGGAGGAAATGATTTGAAAAAAATTATGACAATCTTCGGCACACGACCTGAAGCTATAAAAATGGCACCATTGGTCAATCAATTAAAAAAAGAAGAAGAGTTAGTGCCTATTGTTGTTGTCACAGCACAACATAGAGAAATGCTGGATTCTGTACTGGATACGTTTAACATTCAGCCTGATTATGATTTGAACATTATGAAGTCGGGTCAAACGCTGTCAGATATCACAACTAAAGTGCTGAAAGGGTTAGAAGCAGTCATTCAACAAGAGCAGCCGGATATGATTTTGGTACATGGCGACACGATGACAGCTTTTG
Source organism: Staphylococcus sp. EZ-P03 (assembly GCF_003344575.1). Taxonomy (NCBI): domain Bacteria; kingdom Bacillati; phylum Bacillota; class Bacilli; order Caryophanales; family Staphylococcaceae; genus Staphylococcus; species Staphylococcus sp. EZ-P03. The sequence continues at coordinate 27,528 of NZ_QPMO01000004.1, forward strand.
CGAGCAGTTTAGCTGCATTTTACAATCAAGTTGCTATCGGTCATGTCGAAGCAGGGCTGAGAACTTGGAATAAGTATTCGCCTTATCCTGAAGAAATGAATCGCCAAATGATCAGCAAATTAGCTGATTTGCATTTTGCGCCGACAGCACAAGCTAAAATGAATTTGTTAAATGAAAATACCGATGCATCTAAAATTGCGGTGACAGGCAATACTGCGATTGATGCAATGGCGACGACAATTCAAGATAACTATCATTCAGAAGTCATGGAGAGACATAATGGAAAGCGTGTATTGCTGCTGACTGCACATCGCAGAGAGAATCTAGGCAAGCCCATGGAACATATCTTTTCTGCAGTACGCAAGCTGGTAGAGGCACATGAGGATGTTGTAGCAGTTTATCCCATGCACAAGAACCCTAAAGTCAGAGCAATTGCACAACGCTACTTGAGTCATCATGATCGTATTGAATTGATTGAACCATTAGATGTAGTAGATTTTCATAACTTCGCACATCAATCTTATTTGATATTGACGGATTCAGGCGGTATTCAAGAAGAAGCACCATCGTTAGGCAAGCCGGTGCTTGTTTTAAGAGACACAACAGAGCGTCCTGAAGGTGTCGCAGCAGGGACATTGAAGCTGGCAGGTACAAATGAAGCGGATGTGTATCGTGAAGCGGAACAATTGTTAACAGATCAAGCTATTTATAAGCAAATGAGTGAAACAGCCAACCCTTATGGTGATGGAAAAGCTTCTCAGCGTATTTGTGACAATATTAAGTATTATTTTAGTCTAACTAGTGAAAAACCGTTAGATTTTAATGAAAATAAAGATAATTATGAATAAATTGTTAAAAATGTGTCGGAAATGTGACAATTGTAGTTCATAAGAATTGCATATTTTGAATGTAATTGACACGTGTTCCGTTGCTATATTATGATTAAAACTGTATGGATGAAATGGTTTACAAATGATTCGTATCTCCATGTGAAATGAGGCACAATAAATGAAACAGTTCAACTTTATCTTTAAGAAATTTCTTCAATATTACATTTATTGGTTGTCAGCCTTGGTTATTATTGCATTTTTAATACCCAAGCCTTTCATTATTGGTCTTATCATTGGTTCATTTGGTTCCTTAATCAATACATACATCTTTGAATTATATTTATCTAAGGCGCAGAAAGAAGAAACGTCTCAGATATCAACAGGGGGCATATGGCGCTTTTTAGTCGCTTTAGCAGCTTGTTGCATCTGGCTTTTCTTTAAAAACCAAGTGAATATATTTGGTGTAATGATTGGTTTAATGATTTCATATTTTTTAATCATTTTCCGACCATTTCTTCACAAAATGTAATACAAATCAATGAGTGAAAGAGGTGAGTATTATATGCAACACGAAAGCCCAAAGTCTACTTTGGATTTGTTTGGCTTAGACCTCACATTTAACTGGGCAACTGTCTTAATGGTTATTATTACCGCAATCCTTGTCTTTGTCCTTGCTGTTTGGTGTACACGCAATTTGCAGAAACGTCCAACCGGCAAACAAAACTTCATTGAATGGGTTTTTGACTTTGTCAGAGGTATTATTGAAAGCAACCTCGCTTGGTCGAAGGGCGGACAGTTCCATTTCCTTGCTGTTACTTTGATATTGTTTATCTTTATCGGTAATATGCTAGGCCTTCCGTTTGCTATCGTGATAGACCATAAATTATGGTGGAAATCGCCGACAGCAGATGCGACCGTTACGTTGACATTATCTACTTTGATGATTCTGTTGACACATTATTACGGTGTTAAGATGCGTGGAGCAAAAGCATACTTTAAAGGTTATACAAAACCATTCTTGGCTTTGACACCTGTTAATGTATTTGAAGAATTCACTTCTACATTAACGCTCGGCTTGCGTCTTTATGGTAACATTTACGCAGGTGAAATCTTAATCGGCTTATTATCATCATTGATAGTAGGTAATTTAGCATGGGGTTGGATCATCGGTGTGCCAGGTTTGATTGCTTGGCAAGGTTTCTCAGTTTTCATCGGTACAATCCAAGCGTATATCTTTATCATGTTAACCATGGTATACATGTCCCACAAAGTTGCGGACGATCACTAGTATTTCTAAATTAAAATTTTATAAACACATTAGGAGGATTTTTTAATATGAATTTAATCGCAGCGGCAATCGCAATTGGTTTATCAGCACTTGGTGCAGGTATTGGTAACGGTCTTATTGTATCTAGAACAGTTGAAGGTGTAGCACGTCAACCAGAAGCACGCGGACAATTAATGTCAATCATGTTCATCGGTATCGGTTTAGTTGAGGCATTACCGATCCTTGGTCTTGTAATTTCATTCATCGTTTTATTCATGTAATAGAAACATTGAGGCAAGCGGCGAAGTCAGATTATCGACATTCGCCATTTCTTTCGTAATGAATTAACACTAAATGCCAATAGAGGACTTTGAATGAAAGGAGTGTCCAAGTACTGTGACTGCGACTACAAACACATTAGTTTTAGGTGCTGCAGGCGGCGGTGTTGAATGGGGTTCAGCATTAGTAACATTAATTACTTTCTTAATCCTTTTAGCATTGCTTAAAAAATTCGCGTGGGGTCCATTGAAAGCTGTAATGGATAAACGTGAACAAGATATCAACAAAGATATCGATGATGCAGAACAAGCTAAAATTAATGCTCAAAAACTAGAAGAACGAAATAGACAAACACTAAGAGAAACTCAAGATGAGGTTCAAAAAATCTTAGAAGAAGCAAAAGTTCAAGCACGCGATCAACATGAACAAATCATTCATGAAGCAAACGTTCGTGCTAACGGCATGATTGAAACTGCTCAAAGTGAAATCAACAGCCAAAAAGAACGTGCAATCTCTGAAATCAACGATGAAGTATCTAAGTTGTCAGTTCTGATTGCGTCTAAAATTTTACAAAAAGATATTTCAGAAAAAGATCAAAAAGACTTGATCGACAAGTACATTAAAGAGGTAGGGGATAAATAATGGCAAATGTTGCTAAAAAATATGCCCAAGCACTGTATGAAACGTCACTCGATAAAGATGTTTTAGATTTAATGTACGATGAATTTGCTGTTATTAATGAAGCAGTAATTCCTTATAAAGAGAAATTAAAATCTTTCGATGAAGATCCAAAGAATATTGCAAAGAATCGTAAAGACTTTGTCGATGCAACTTTCCAAGGTGTAAATGAATACTTGAAAAATGCTTTATATGTATTAGCTGAAAATCGCAACTTAGCGATTGTAGACGAAGTATTTGTTGAATTCCAAGGATTGTATAACAAACATTACAATCAAGATTTTGCAACTGTAGAATCTGTACATGAGCTTACTCAAGAAGAGCTTGATCAAGTAGGGGAGTCTTTAATTCAACGTACAGGTCTCAGCAAAGTCATTCTTACAAATGTGCTTAACCCATCATTAATCGGTGGAGTAAGAACTAAAGTAGGAACTAAAGTTTATGACGGCAGTATTCAAAATGATCTCGTTAACTTAGAAAGAAGATTTACTAGAACGAAATAATTAATTATAGAGGAGTGACATAGATGGCCATAAAAGCTGAAGAGATTAGTGCATTACTTCGCTCACAAATTGAAAATTATGAGTCAGAGATGTCTGTTACTGATGTTGGTACAGTAATTCAGATTGGTGACGGTATTGCATTAGTTCACGGATTAAACGACGTTATGGCTGGTGAGTTAGTAGAATTCCATAATGGTGTGCTTGGACTAGCTCAAAACCTAGAAGAATCAAACGTTGGTATCGTAATTTTAGGACCATACACTGACATTAAAGAGGGAGACGAAGTTAAACGTACAGGACGTATCATGGAAGTACCTGTAGGCGACGAATTAATCGGTCGTGTTGTTAACCCATTAGGTCAACCGTTAGATGGACAAGGTCCGATTGAAACATCTAAAACACGTCCAGTTGAACAAAAAGCAACGGGCGTTATGGCAAGACAATCAGTTGACGAACCATTACAAACTGGTATCAAAGCGATTGACGCATTAGTACCAATCGGTCGTGGTCAACGTGAGTTAATCATTGGTGACCGTCAAACTGGTAAAACTACAATTGCAATCGATACAATCTTGAACCAAAAAGATCAAGATATGATTTGTATCTATGTAGCAATTGGTCAAAAAGAATCAACAGTACGTGCAACTGTTGAGAAATTAAGACAGCACGGTGCGTTAGATTACACAATCATCGTAACTGCAGGTGCTGCTGACCCAGCTCCATTGTTATACATTGCGCCATATGCAGGTGTATCAATGGGTGAAGAATTCATGTTCAACGGCAAACAAGTTTTAATCGTATATGATGATTTAACTAAACAAGCAGCAGCTTACCGTGAACTTTCATTATTATTACGCAGACCGCCAGGTCGTGAAGCATACCCAGGTGACGTGTTCTATCTACATAGTAGATTATTAGAACGTGCTGCTAAATTGAATGATGAATTAGGCGGCGGTTCTATCACAGCATTGCCTATTATCGAAACACAAGCAGGGGACATTTCTGCTTATGTTCCAACAAACGTAATCTCAATCACTGACGGACAAATCTTCTTAGAATCAGACTTGTTCTTCTCAGGGGTACGTCCAGCGATCAACGCCGGATTCTCAGTATCTCGTGTAGGTGGTTCAGCACAAATCAAAGCAATGAAAAAAGTTGCAGGTACATTACGTTTAGACTTAGCTTCATACCGTGAATTAGAATCATTCGCGCAATTCGGTTCAGACTTAGACGAATTCACAGCGAGAAAATTAGAGCGTGGTAAACGTACAGTTGAAGTACTTAAACAAGGTCAAGGCGAACCATTGCCTGTAGAAAACGAAGTATTAATCATCTATGCATTAGTTAACGGTTTCTTAGATGATGTTCCTGTTCAAGACGTACAACGTTTCGAATCAGAAATTATCGGATGGACTAAAAACAATGCACCTGAATTATTAGATGAAATCAAAAATAAAGGTACTTTACCTGACAAAGAAAAAATGAACCAAGCAATTGAAAACTTCAAACGCAGTTTCAGTGTTTCTGAAGACTAAGATGAAGCGAAGTAATAATAAGGTGGTGAAATAATGGGATCTCTAAAGGACATTGATTCAAGAATCAAGTCGACGAAAAAGATGAATCAAATTACCAAAGCGATGAACATGGTTGCAAGTTCGAAGCTGAATAAAGCGCAACGTAATGCAAACGGGTTCAAACCTTATATGGACAAATTGCAAAATGCGATTACAGCAGTTGCAGGTCAAACGACTTCCAATCATCCGATGTTGAAGAAACGCCCAGTTAAGAAACGCGGCTACTTAGTGATTTCAAGTGACCGTGGTTTAGCAGGCGCGTACAATGCGAATATTTTGAGAAAAGTAGTTCAAGATATTCAAGAACGCGGTGAAGGGCCTGAAGACTATAAATTGATTGTCTTAGGTAAAGTAGGTATCGACTTCTTCAAGAACAGAAGTTATGATGTTGATTTTGCGTTGCCGGATGTACCGGATCAACCGTCATTCAAAGCAATTTCTTCTGTAACGAAAAAGGCCATTGATTTATACAGCGATGGCGATATTGATGAATTGAACATTTACTATAATAAATTCGTCAACGTTCTTGAAAACAAGCCAACTGCAAAAAGAGTATTACCATTAACTAAAGAAGATACAAGTTCAGGTCATGGACAAATGTCTTCATACGAATTCGAACCAGATAAAGAGTCAATTTTAAATATTATTTTGCCGCAATATGTAGAAAGCTTAATTTACGGCTCAATTCTAAATGCGAAAGCCAGCGAGCACGCATCTAGAATGACAGCAATGAAAAATGCTTCTGATAACGCGAGCGATCTTATTGATGACTTATCATTAGAATATAACCGAGCACGTCAAGCAGCAATCACACAACAAATTACTGAGATTGTCGGTGGCGCAACAGCTCTTGAATAGTATATTAAAGGAGGAAAATAGAATGGGTGTAGGCCGCGTAACACAAATCATGGGTCCAGTTATTGATGTAAGATTTAATCATGATGAACTGCCTAAGATTAATAACGCTTTAGTGCTAGATGTACCTAAAAAAGACGGCACGACTGAATCTCTTACATTAGAAGTAGCACTTGAATTAGGCGATGACGTAGTAAGAACAATCGCTATGGACTCTACAGACGGAATTAAACGTGGTGACGACGTTAAAGACACTGGCCGTCCAATCAGTGTCCCTGTCGGTGAAGATACATTAGGAAGAGTATTTAACGTTTTAGGTGACGCAATCGATAACGATGGTCCAATTCCTGAATCAGTTCCACGCGAACCGATTCATAGACAACCACCACCATTTGATGAATTATCAACTAAAGTAGAAATTCTTGAAACAGGTATTAAAGTAGTAGACTTATTAGCACCATATATCAAAGGTGGTAAAGTAGGTTTATTCGGTGGTGCCGGAGTTGGTAAAACAGTATTAATCCAAGAATTAATCAACAACATCGCTCAAGAACACGGCGGTATTTCAGTATTCGCAGGTGTTGGTGAACGTACACGTGAAGGTAACGACTTGTACTTTGAAATGAGCGACAGTGGTGTAATCAAGAGAACAGCAATGGTATTCGGACAAATGAACGAGCCGCCTGGTGCACGTATGCGTGTAGCATTATCAGGTTTAACAATGGCTGAATACTTCCGTGATGTTAAAGGACAAGACGTTCTTTTATTCATTGATAACATCTTCCGCTTTACACAAGCAGGTTCTGAGGTATCAGCATTGCTTGGCCGTATGCCGTCAGCCGTTGGTTACCAACCGACATTGGCAACAGAAATGGGTCAATTACAAGAACGTATCACATCTACATTGAAAGGTTCTATCACGTCAATCCAAGCAGTATTCGTACCTGCCGATGACTATACTGACCCAGCGCCAGCAACAGCATTCGCTCACTTAGACTCAACAACTAACTTAGAGCGTAAATTAACAGAAATGGGTATCTATCCAGCCGTGGATCCATTAGCATCTACTTCTCGTGCGCTTGAACCGACTATCGTTGGACAAGAACACTATGATGTTGCACGTCGCGTACAAGCAACATTACAAAAATACAGAGAATTACAAGATATCATCGCAATCCTAGGTATGGATGAATTATCTGATGAAGATAAGAACACAGTTGAACGCGCAAGACGTATTCAATTCTTCTTATCACAAAACTTCCACGTAGCTGAACAATTCACTGGTCAAAAAGGTTCTTATGTTCCAGTTAAACGTACTGTTGAAGACTTCAAAGATATTCTTGAAGGCAGATATGACCACATCCCTGAAGATGCATTCCGTTTAGTAGGAAGCATGGATGATGTATTAGAAAAAGCAAAAGACATGGGTGTTGAAGTTTAATATTAGGAGGTAAAGTTTAATGAACACAATGAACGTTAATATTGTTACTCCTAATGGTTCTGTTTATAACCAAGATAATGTTGAAATTGCTATTCTGCAGACAGTTGGAGGCGACATCGGTGTAATGTATGGACACATTCCGACTGTAACAGCTATCAAAACTGGTTATGTTAAGGTACATTATACAGATGGGATTGAATTCATTGCGGTCAGTGATGGTTTCGTTGAAATCAGACAAGAAAGCACATCAATAATTGTACAAACAGCAGAAAAAGCTGCGGATATTGATGTCAAACGTGCAAGATCGGCTAAAGAACGAGCAGAATCACATTTGAATAACAATGACGAAGATACTGACATTAACAGAGCAGAACGAGCTTTAGAGCGTGCGGAAAACCGCATTAAAGTTTCTGAAATGGAAGAATGACAACCATTTATCATAGGATATATCTCAAAACGAGATATATCCTATTTTTTAATGTTCAAAATTCGGGTAAACATATAAATGAACGACGTACCAAATTATTGAATATTTGATGTTGATTGTATGATTTTTAATAGATTTAATGTACAATATGAGACAGTAAACAATTGAGGAGACGACTAGACTAATGGAATATTTAGGACATTTTGCGATTGCGCATTTAATCATGCATGTGTTATGTATTTGTACAGCATATTGGGCATTGAATGCGATCAGGTTAGAGCAATTCTTTAAGAAGGGCTATCCTGTACAAGTTCAGGTACTGATGATATTTATCGCAATCTTAATCGGTACAGGAGTCAGTAATTTTATAATTGATTTACTGCAATTCTCAACACAAATCAAATATATTGGAAGCTAATCGTTTGAGTGTAATTCGAATGTTATTCCATATATAATAATAGAAGAGATAAGAACTAATTTGAATTGAAGATGTTTAGGAGTAAAAAGTGGAGGAGTAGTAATGAATAGAGATAGAATGATTATTAAAGGTGGCAACCGCCTTGTAGGTGAAGTACAAGTTGAAGGAGCTAAAAATGCGGTTCTGCCGATACTTACGGCATCACTCTTAGCTTCAAAAGGAACAAGCACATTACATAATGTTCCGGAGTTAAGCGATGTAGAAACAATTAATAATGTATTATCAACATTAAATGCAGAGATTGCTTACCATAAGGACAGCAACAGTGTCACAGTAGATGCGACAAAACAACTTAACTATGAAGCACCATATGAGTATGTAAGTAAAATGCGTGCCAGCATTTTAGTGATGGGGCCTTTATTGGCACGTCTTGGTCATGCAAAAGTTGCTTTGCCTGGCGGATGTTCCATCGGAAGCAGACCTATCGAGCAGCATATTAAAGGATTCGAAGCTTTAGGCGCAAAAATCCATTTAGAAAACGGATTTGTATTTGCGGAAACTTCAAATGGCTTAACAGGTGCAGATATTCATTTAGATTTCCCAAGTGTCGGCGCAACTCAAAACATTATCATGGCTGCTTCATTGGCAAAAGGCAAGTCAGTAATTGAAAACGTAGCCCGCGAACCAGAAATTGTAGATTTAGCTAACTACATTAATGAAATGGGCGGCAATGTTACAGGTGCAGGCACAGACACAATTACAATCCATGGTGTAGAAGCTTTGCATGGTGTTGAACATTCTATCATTCCTGACCGTATTGAAGCTGGTACGTTATTAGTAGCAGGCGCAATCACAAGAGGGGATGTCCTTGTTAAAGGTGCGATCAGAGAGCACATGACAAGTTTATTATATAAATTAGAAGAAATGGGCGTTCATTTAGAGTATCACGAAAATGCCATTCGTGTTACAGCTGAAGGCGAATTGAAACCGGTAGATGTTAAAACATTACCGCACCCAGGCTTCCCGACAGATATGCAGTCGCAAATCATGGCATTGCTTCTTACTGCAGAAGGCCATAAAGTGATTACTGAAACAGTCTTTGAAAACCGCTTTATGCACGTAGCAGAATTCAAACGTATGAATGCACAAATTACAGTAGAAGGCCGCAATGCTAAAATTACAGGCAAAAGCCATTTACAAGGCGCACAAGTAAAAGCAACAGATTTACGTGCTGGCGCAGCATTAATTTTAGCCGGACTTGTGGCAGAAGGTACTACTGAAGTTTCAGAATTAAAACACTTAGATAGAGGCTACGTTAATTTTAACGGCAAACTTAAAGCATTAGGTGCTGATATCGAACGTGTAAGCAAATAATTAAGCAAGGGGAAGAATGATGATAAAGCAATGGAGCAGTAAATTGATGCGTTTGCCTATGGGATATCATATTTTGATTGTGCTCATACTGTTAGTATGTATGTTCATCATCGGCATGTGTATCGGTTTTCTGCTCAATCATCAAAACCCGCTTAAATTATTCGATTACCAAACCTGGTATCATTTCAAGCAAATTTTTGGAGGTTAACATAATGGAAACAATTTTTGACTATAATCAAATCAAGGAAATCATCCCGCATCGCCAACCTTTTTTATTAATCGATAAAGTGGTGGAATATGAAGAAGGACAGCGTTGTGTAGCTATCAAACAAGTTTCTGGGAACGAACCATTCTTCCAAGGCCACTTCCCTGAATATGCGGTAATGCCAGGTGTGTTGATTACTGAAGCATTAGCACAAACAGGTGCAGTTGCCATCTTGAACAGCGAACAAAACAAAGGCAAAATTGCTTTATTCGCAGGTATTGATAAATGCCGCTTTAAAAAGCAAGTTGTGCCGGGTGATACATTGCAGCTTGAAGTTGAAATTACAAAAATGCGCGGACCTATCGGTAAAGGTACGGCAAAAGCTACAGTAGATGGTCAATTAGCATGCAGTTGTGAATTGACTTTCGCAATTCAAGACGTATAAAAATCAAAATAAACGCTCCCTTTATTACAGACCTTTCAGTGTTTGTAGTAAAGAGAGCGTTTTTAGTTTTGAATCACTTTATCTTTTTTCATCTTTTAGACGCGGCTTAGATTGCATCATTCGATTGAAGGTAGTTTTCAGTTCTTCTCCTGAAAATCCCTCGTCGACAAGTTGTGCTAATAAGTTTTCAGCATAGACTTGTCTTAATGTATAGACGTGGCAATCAAAAATTATAGACATACGTTCATTATCATATAATGATATGTTTTTGATAGTCGCATCAAATAATGCCGGATCATTCGATGGACGTGTAATAACTACACGGATATCTAATAATGTTTCATCATCCATATATTCTTTCATAATGTCATAATGATTGCTGGAGATTACAATTTCCAACAACCAGCCAGTGCCGCTTTGTTCTTTATTGATTATAACGCCATCATATAATTCATATTCTATTACGCCACCATTTTCAGTGACAATTTGGAATCTGACTGCTTTAAATGTTTTCAATTGAAGTCACTCCAATCTTTTTAAAATTCTGCGAATTCGTTTATTCTTCCTCTAGTATAGCGTAAATTGTGAAAATATTTGAGAGATACCTTAAAAAATGAGTATAAACAGTATATATTTTTTCATTATTTTCGTTTTGACGGTAAGCACGAATCTGAATAAGATATTAACAAGGAGGTGAACAAATGATCAATAAGATAGTAATTGTAGGAAGATTAACCAAGCAGCCTCAGATTATCGCAAAGGAGGAATCAGACATTGTATACTTCACCGTTGCTACTGAAAGAAATTATAACTATCAAGGTAAAAATCAACAATCTGTAGACTACATTAATTGTAAAGCATTTGGCAAAACTGCCCGAAATATTGCCAGCTATACAACTAAAGGTACGCTTGTAGGAATTACCGGCTACATGCATTCCTACAAATATGAGAAAGACCAGCAAACGCATTTCGGTATGGAGCTGGTTGTGGAAACAATCAAATTTATCTCAACGCCGAATGATGCCGCTAATCATTCAATCATGGAAGAGAATGAAGCAAGCCCGTGCTTTAATTCAATCCATGCTTAAATGAACAGCCATTCTTATTAAATCCAAAAAGTTAACTGCCAAATTCCCTAATCTTAAATTGCAACAAAATTTTTAGCATGATATTGTCAAATCATATCCTGTTCAAACTATCATGCTGTCCTCTCATTAAAAACATTCATTATGATGTTAGAACTATCCTTCTTTCTATTATAGGAAGTTTCCTATAACTCATCCCAAAACTCTATTTATATAAATTCTATTAAGTCCAACAGCATAGCTTTGCATAAAAGATGCTTGGATTTGCTCCACTTCAAATTTTGTACTTTCAACTTAATCCATATCAACTCTTTAAAATTAATACTCACTTTTGCCCTGTATAATTTACTTTATGCAGGGTTCTTTTACATAAATCAAGGTATTATCTTAAAATAAGCATCAAAACCCAGTATATTTTACGTTATATTTATGTCATATAAGAGTAATATAGGTGTTCAATTGTCTGAAAGATTACATGTATATTACATAGTAAATTGATGAAAAACGAAAGAGAATGCGATATGACAGGTCTTTTGAGAGATAATAAGGTATCTAACTAATTCATTTCAATGTAATTTACACGTAAAAATAAGCCTGTTTTTTTTATTTGTCTGTAACCTACACCCTGATTTCAGATGTTATAGTTGTAATTGCAAATTGATGATATTAATCACACGAAAAAACACTTACCTTATAGGAGGATTTTTAGAAATGAAAAAATTATTAGTAGCTTCATCAGCAACAGCAGCATTATTCGCAGTAGGAGTAGGAGCAAACGCTCACGCATCTGAACAAGGAAATGCAGATCAAGCACAATTAGCAGAAACAGCTTTAAACAATCCTGAACAATTAAATGAAAGCCCTGTACAAGAAGGCGCTTATAATATTAGCTTTGAATATAACGGTTTAGACTTCAACTTCAACTCAGACGGTACTTACTGGACTTGGAGTTACGGTCAAGCAGGCGGTAACGCACCAGCAGCTCAAACTACAACTCAAGCAGCTCCAGCAGCACAAGAAGCTCCTGCAGCTGAACAAGCAGCACCACAAGCTCAAACAGCAACTCAACAAGCACCAGCTCAACAAGCTGCTCCACAACAACAAGCACCAGCACAACAAGCAGCACCTCAACAACAAGCAAGCTCTGGTTCATCTGTTGGTTTAAATGATCACTTACGTGCAATTGCACAACGTGAATCAGGTGGCGACATCCACGCTATCAACCCTTCATCAGGTGCAGCAGGTAAATTCCAATTCTTACAATCAACTTGGGATTCAGTAGCACCAGCTGAATGGGTAGGTAAATCACCAGCATCAGCTCCAGAATCAGTACAAGATGCAGCAGCTGTTAAATTATATGACGGCGGCGCAGGTGCATCTCACTGGGTTACTGCATAATTCAAACGAATTAACAATAATAATATAGAACGATAAATCAAGGCAGGTTATCTCCGATAGGCGAGGTAATCTGCCTTTTTGTAATATAGATGTAATATATGAAACAAAATATATATATGGTTGTAACCCACCTGAATTGAAAGAATGCTAGTATAAAGATAAGAAATTAATCTTATTAAACAAACACCTTATGGGAGGACATATATTACATGAAGAAATTACTAGTAGCATCAACAGCGGTGACAGCTGCTGCAGCAGTATTAGCAACAGGATTCCAAGCAAATGACGTACAAGCAAAATCATCTACACCGGCTGAACATGCGAAAAAAGTAAAAGAAGCAGAAAAGTTTTTAAATGAAAAAGGTGAATACATTGTAGTTAAAGGTGACACTTTAAATAAAATCGCTAAAAAATTCGATGTTGAAGTTAAAGACTTAAAAAAATGGAACAAGAAAAAATCTGATCTTATCTTAGTTGACGAAAGCTTAAAAGTTAAAGAACCTAAGAAAACAGCTACAACTCAAACAGCTGTTCAATCTGAAGGCAACTACAACTATAATACACAAACAGTATCATATAATAATTACACTGAAGCGCAATCTAATAATGCGCCTGAACAATCATACAATGCACCGCAACAATCTTATAGTGCACCTCAAGTTTCTTACAGCCAACCAACATACCATGGCGGCGGTTCTGTTAGATTAGCAAACGGTAACACTGCGGGTGCTCAAGGTTCTTACGCAGCAAGCCAAATGGCAGCACGTACTGGCGTATCAGCATCAGTTTGGGAACAAATCATTGCACGTGAGTCAAATGGTCAAGTCAATGCATACAACCCATCAGGTGCTTCAGGTTTATTCCAAACAATGCCAGGTTGGGGTTCAACTTCAAGTGTTGACGATCAAATCAACTCAGCAGTCAGAGCATACAATGCACAAGGTTTAGGTGCTTGGGGCTTCTAATACTTCAATCACAATATTGAATTAATTTCATAGAATATATAAAGCCGGGACAATCGTCTCGGCTTTTTTCATCAATCATAAATATTGCAACGATGGAGCTGCTTTGATATGTTTAGTTTGTAAAGACAAATTTAATAAAACTGCTGGGGGCGCCGCAAAGGCTGAGATAGTAATACTAGACCCTTAAAACCTGATTTGGTTAATACCAACGTAGGAAAGTAGTAGCCATATAAAAGAACACTATAATTCTAAAAGTATGAACTGCTTTTCTGTCTCAGGAAAGCAGTTTTTTTATGGAGGAATTAAAAGTGACATTTGCTGAAACATTAGAAAGAAATGCACAACCCATTATTGATGAAATTTATCACGATGGTTTCATTCAAGATTTATTGAAAGCACAAATAGATAAAGAAGCAATCAGACAATATCTAAGAGCAGATGCATCTTATTTAAGAGAGTTTGCTAATATCTATGCATTATTAATTCCAAAAATGCCTGATTTAGAAAATGTGCGCTTCTTAGTTGATCAAATTCAATTTATTGTCAATGGTGAAGTGGAAGCACATGAGTTTATGGCAGAGTATGTCGGCGAGCCATACAACGAAATCGTTCAAGAGAAGGTTTGGCCGCCAAGCGGAGACCACTATATTAAACATATGTATTACAACGTTTATGCACATGAAAATGCGGCATATGCGATTGCGGCGATGGCACCTTGTCCTTATGTCTACGCAGAAGTTGCCAAACGTGCAATGCAAGATGCTTCGCTGAACAAAGATTCTATCTTAGCAAAATGGTTTGAATTTTATCAAACTGAGATGGATCCGTTAATCGATGTTTTGAATCAACTGATGAATACATTGACACAAAACATGACAGAGCACGAAAAACAAGAAGTCAGAGATAACTATCTTCAAAGTACGGTCCATGAACGCAACTTCTTTAACATGGCCTATACAAGCGAAAAATGGGAATTTGGAGGAACAAGAGTATGAATAAACCGAAAATAGCATTAACAATTGCTGGTACAGATCCGACAGGCGGCGCAGGTGTCATGGCAGACTTGAAATCATTTCATGCATGCGGCGTATATGGAATGGCAGCTATTACAAGTATCGTGGCACAAAATACTAAAGGTGTTCAGCATATTCATAACCTAGACATTACTTGGCTTAAAGAACAACTCGACAGTGTCTTTGATGATGAGCTGCCGCAAGCGATTAAAACAGGGATGATTGCGACTAAAGAAATGATGGAATTAATCCGCAGCTTTTTAGAGCAGCATCCTGACATTCCGTATGTCATTGATCCAGTAATGCTGGCAAAAAGCGGAGATGCTTTAATGGATGATCAAGGCAAACATGCACTGCAAAGTATTTTATTGCCGCTGGCAGATGTTGCGACACCGAACTTGCCTGAAGCAGAAGAAATTGTCGGCTTCAAACTAGATAGTGAAGATGCAATTAAAAAAGCCGGAAAAGTCTTTATTGAAGATATCGGATGCAAAGGTGTTGTGATTAAAGGCGGACATATTGAAAATGATGCAATCGCAAAAGATTATCTATTCACTAAAGAAGGATTAGAGGTCTTTGAAAGTGAACGTTATGATACGAAGCATACACATGGTACAGGCTGCACATTCTCTGCAGTTATCGCAGCAGAATTAGCAAAAGGCAAATCTATTTACGATGCTGTGAAAAAAGCCAAAGACTTTATTGCTTTAAGTATTAAATATACACCTGAAATCGGCCAAGGCAGAGGACCTGTGAACCATTTTGCTTATATGAAGAAAGTAGGTTTAGATGATGAGTAACGTTTTAGATAGAATCAGATCAGAACATCCATTAGTGATTTGTTTTACGAATGATGTTGTTAAGAACTTTACCGCAAATGGTCTGCTAAGCTTAGGAGCGAGTCCTGCTATGAGTGAAGCGCCGCAAGAAGCGAAAGATTTTTATCCGCATGCAGGTGCGGTATTGATTAATATTGGAACGCTGACAAAAGATACAGAACATGCCATGTTAGCAGTAGGCAAAATTGCGAATGAAACAAACACACCTTTAGTCTTTGATCCAGTCGCAGTCGGGGCATCACAATACAGAAAAAATTTCTGCAAATATTTCTTGAAAAAGATTCGCCCTACAGTCATTAAAGGCAATGCTTCAGAAATTTTAACTTTAATTGATGATACGACTACAATGAAAGGGACTGACAGTGATGAAAGTTTAGATGTAGTCAGCATTGCTGAGAAAGCACATGAACAGTACCAAACAGCGATTGTATTAACAGGCGAAACAGATGTTATTGCACATAACAACAAAGTAATAAAACTCAATAACGGTTCACGCTTTTTAACACAAATTACGGGTGCAGGCTGCTTGTTAGGTGCTGTGGTAGGCGCATTCTTATTCAGAAATGAAAATCCTGACATTGATGATTTGGCAGAAGCGGTTTCTGTTTATAATGTTGCGGCAGAACGTGCAGAACAATTGAGCGAAACGAAAGGGCCAGGTACTTTCTTAGTTCAATTTATTGATGCGTTGTATCGTATTGATCATGATGCTGTGGTTCAAAACAGCAAAGTACAAGAGGTGCAATAAGATGTTTCAACCTGAAGATTTAAAAGTTTACTTTATTTGCGGGACACAAGATGTGCCTGAAGGCAAAACGATTGAAGAAGTACTTAAAGCAGCTTTAGAAGGCGGTATTACTTTATTCCAATTCAGAGAAAAAGGACCGAATGCGAAAACAGGAGAAGAAAAAACAGCGTTGGCACACAAGCTTCAAGCGTTATGCCATGACTATAATGTGCCGTTTATTGTCAATGATGATGTAGCATTAGCTGAAGCTATTGATGCAGATGGTATTCACGTTGGGCAAGATGATGCTTCTGTTGCTTCGTTTAAAAATCAATTCAATGGTAAAATTATCGGTTTAAGTGTAGGGAACGAAGCAGAATTGGCACAATCTGATTTGACAGATATTGATTATATCGGCGTTGGACCTATCTTTAAAACAGGTTCAAAAGCAGATGCCAGCGACCCTGTCGGTACAGAAATGATTGAAATTCTGCATAAGGCTACAAAAGGTGTGCCGATTGTTGCGATAGGCGGGATTTCGATGGAAAATGCTGCTCAAGTTGCCAAAACACATGCACAAGGTGTTTCTGTGATTTCTGCCATTGCACAAAGTTCAGATATTGAAGCAACCGTCCAAAATTTCTTACAATATTTTAAATAATGCTGTTAATTTTATGTTTTTGTTTTCTACACCTCATAGAATGTGATAAAATTATTTTTATGTGAATAATACCAATAGAGGTGGAAAAATGAATAAAAAAGCATTATTGCCTTTGCTACTTGGGGTTATGGTGTTTCTTGCAGGGTGTGATTATTCTAAACCTGAGAACAGAACAGGTTTCTTCTATAATACATTTGTAAAAAACATGGATAACGTTATCCACTGGCTAGGCTCTAGTTTCAATAACGATTATGGATTAGCGATTATCGTCTTAGTTTTAGCAATCCGTATTATCGTTCTGCCATTCATGCTTTCTAACTATAAGAATAGTCATTTAATGCGTGAAAAAATGATTATCGCAAAACCAGATATGGATGCAGTAAAAGAAAAAGTTAAACGTGCACGTACACAAGAAGATAAAATGGCTGCTAACCAAGAAATGATGGAAGTTTATAAAAAATACGATATGAATCCAATGCAAAGTATGCTTGGATGTTTACCGATGCTGATCCAAATGCCGGTCATCATGGGATTATTCTTCGTATTGAAATATCCTTCACCGGGCGGAATTACAGAACATCCGGATTTCTTATGGTTCAACTTAGCTAAACCAGATATTTGGATTACAATTATTGCCGGTGTGCTTTATTTCTTACAAGCTTATGTTTCAACATTCAGTATGCCGCCTGAACAAAAACAAATGAGTTACATGATGATGATTATTTCACCGATTATGATCGTTTGGGTTTCATTAAGTTCAGCTTCGGCATTAGGTTTATACTGGTCAGTCAGTGCCGCATTCTTGATTGTTCAAACATATGTCGCAAATGCGTACTATTCTAAGAAAGCAAAAGAAGAAGTTGCACCTATGATCAGAGCGTATGAAGAGAAATACGGCAAAGATGGAAAAGGCAAAAACAAAGGCGCACAAGTAATAGGCAAGAAAAACAAAAAGAAAAAATAATATGAATTGAGAAAATCAGTTGCGATTCGCAGCTGATTTTTTCTTTAAGATAACACAATTAGGGAATAGACAAGTAAAGCGCTATCTAATTGGAGGTATATAACCAATGGAAATTAAATCAGTAACAACCGAAGATATAAAGGAACTGCAAATCATCAGTTATCGAACTTTTGACGATACTTTCAGAGAAATGAACCAGCCTGAGAATTTAAAAGCATATTTAGATTCAGCTTTTACTGAGGAACAATTGCGCAGCGAACTTGAAGACCCGCATTCTTATTTTTACTTTTTATACGACAATGATAAAATAGTCGGCTATTTGAAAATGAATGGACCTGATGCACAAACTGAAGAAGTTGCATCGGATTCTATCGAAATTGAACGTCTATATATTTTGAAGAACTATCAACGTTACGGTTATGGCAAGAAATTATTGAACTTTGCGATTAAGTTTGCAGTCGAAGAAGGCAAGAAAAGTATTTGGTTGGGCGTTTGGGAGAAAAATACGCAAGCTATCGGATTTTATGAGCATCTCGGTTTCAAAAAGATTACAGAACATGATTTCATGATGGGAGAAGAACGACAAACTGATTATATATTAGCGCATTCTTTATAATAAAACAGTACAAAAAGATGCCCGCTATTATGCTTCGTTGCGTAATAGCGGGCATTATTATTTATACTTCGTAATCATTGCCGAAGTCCCATTCTTCAAAGAATGCTTTGACAAATTGTTCCATTAATTGATGTCTGCGCTGAGCTAAGTAACTGGCAGTTTCAGTATGCATCAAATCTTTTAATTTAAAGAGTTTGTCATAAAAGTGTTTGATGGCTGAAGGGTTGTAACCTTCTAGCGTTTGGTCTGGACTGATATCATCAGGTACTGTGCCTTCCCACATCGGTTCATTGAAGTGGCCGGCAAATTGGAAAGTACGTGCAATACCGATTGCACCGATGGCATCTAAGCGATCTGCATCTTTGACAATATAGCCTTCAGGAGAAAGCTTTTTATGTTCATTGGTGCCGTTTCGATAACTGATATTTAAAATGATGTCTAAGATTTTCTGCTGAAGACTTTCTTTTACTTCAATACGGTTTAAAAAGGCTTGAAGGTCTGATAACGCTGTTGTTTCATCTGTGAGTTTAGTGTCTACAGTGTCATGCAATAAAGCTGCCATTTGAATGATAAAAGGATTACCGTAGCCTTCTTGTTCAGAGATAAATAGTGCCATACGTACAACACGCATTACATGTGCAATATCATGACCTGAACTGTCTGATTCGTGGAAGTCTTGCATATAAGTTTCAGCTGCTTTTAATTGTTGGTATTGATTCATTCTAGGTCATACTCCTTTTAAGTTATAAAATAGGTGAAATTAAATTCGCGATAGCTTCTTTGAATTTCACCCAAAGACTGCGCTGGTTATAACGTTCCTGTGTTAGTTCAGAAGAGAACTCTAAATCTTTGTCGAATTGATTACGTAATTGCATTGCAATTTGTTTATCATAAATAAATGCATTGATTTCAAAATTCAGTGTAAAGCTTCTATGATCCATATTCGCGGTACCGACACTTGCGACTTCATCATCAATAATCATCATTTTCGAATGCAAGAAGCCGTTGTCGTAATGATACACTTTAACACCAGAAGCAAGCAGTGATGCTACGTTTTTTAATGTCGCAAAGAAGACGAAAGGATGATCCGGTTTGTTCGGAATCATAATGGTAACGTCAACACCGCCGAGCGCTGCAATAGACACAGCATCCATAAAGGCTTGGTCTGGAATAAAGTAAGGGGACTGAATTTGAATAGATTTCTTCGCTGAAGTAATCATTTTCAAGTAACCATATTTAATTTGTTCCCATTCTTCGTCTGGACCGCTGGATGCAATCTGCACCCCGATGGAACTGCCTGTATCAATATCAGGGAAGTAGCGATCTGAATACGTGATGTTGTCACGTTTTGCTTGCGAGTTCCAGTCTAAAATAAAACGCAGCTGCAACGCGTTGACCGCATCTCCTACAATTCTTAAATGCGTATCTCTCCAGTAACCGAAACGTTTAGATAAACCTAAATATTCTTTACCGACATTAAAGCCGCCGACATAGCCGATTGTGCCGTCGATTACTACTATTTTACGGTGATTTCTGTTATTGAGACGGAAGTTTATCAAAGGCAGTTTAGAAGGGAAGAAAGATTCTACTTGTCCGCCTTTACGTCGGAACTCATCAAAGTCTTTCAATGTTAAACCTCTGGAACCCATATCGTCATACAGCATCTTCACTTCTAAGCCCTCATTCAGTTTATTTTCTAAAGCTTGTAAAATACGTTTTCCGAGCTTATCGTTTCTGAATATGTAATATTCGATATGGATATAATCTTTGGCATTCTCGATATCTTTGATTAATGCATCAAACTTTTCATGGCCATCTGTAAAAATGGTCATTGCGTTGTCTGTTGTCAAGAATGCGGAGTTATTGTACAACAACATTTGTACCATTGATTTGTGTTTAACGATTTCATGGTTCCCTTTAGAGAATTCAGCTGTCTTTAATGCCTCTAATTGTTCATTGACAATCGCTTCTAGACCAATCCGATCTTCTTCGTCTAATGAGAAGATATGATCTTTTTGGATTTGACGTCCGAGCAGTAAATAGAGAATGAATCCAATTACAGGCAGAAATACAAGTACTAGAATCCATGCCCAAATCGAACCTGCTGATCTTCTTTCCATAAAAATAATAGTAAATGCGAAGATAAGGTTTAATACAAAGCACGCTATCAAGATAATATTAATGGCTAAGTTCGCTTGATAGGGTACGAAATCAAAATTATACATAATGTAACCTCCACATCATTTACCAGCAGTATTTGTAAGTTAGTATCAACTGATAATGAACTTATTGTAACACAGCGGTGATAGATACGACATAGTTTGACATATACCTATATAGGGTATATGATGAATGTGAAAGCAAAACTAGGACGGGGAGGTTATGATATGGCTCAAGTTGATAAAGCACATCATTCTGAACAAATTAAATCCAACCTTAAAGCACGTCTTAATCGTATTGAAGGCCAAGTCAGAGCCATTAATCGTATGATAGATGAAGACGTCTACTGCGATGATGTATTGACACAAATCAGAGCAACACGTTCTGCATTGAACAGTGTAGCGGTCAGATTGCTCGATCATCACATGAAAGGTTGTATTATGCACAAAGTGGATGATGGCAACCCTGAAGAAGCAATGGAAGAATTGCTTGTGACCGTCCAAAAATTAATTAAAGATTAATAAAGGAGTTTATCATGCAAACTAGTGTGATTCGCATCAGCGGAATGGAAACGATAGAACAGCAAGAAACACTGAAAGAACATCTTGAAGCGATGATTGGTGTTTCTGAAGTACAAGTTGATCTTGATACGAATGAAGTAAAAGCAAGTTTTAAAACACCTATCAGTTTGAATAACTTAGAGAAAGAAATTTACGATCAAGGTTATCAAATATTAAATTAATGGCAAGGAGTGATCTATTATGGAAAAACAATTAAAAGTAGAAGGTATGAGTTGCGGACATTGTAAAGCAGCAGTAGAGGATGCAGTGGGTAAAGTAGAAGGCGTAGATAAAGTCGACGCAAATCCTGATGCAAATACTGTAGATGTTGCATACAACGGTGACGATGCAGTGTTATCTCAAGTAGAATCAGCAATTTATGATGCAGGTTACGATGTTGTAAAATAATAAAGGTGAATAGAGGCTTAAGTTATGGATGTAACTGAGCCTCATTTTTTCAAAGAATAATATACCTCTACAGGGTATAGGAGTGAATTAATAATGGAAAAAGCAGAGTTTAAAATTTCGGGCATGACCTGTGCTGCTTGTTCTGCACGTATCGAGCGGGTGCTCAGCCGTACAGAAGGGATTGACCAAGCTAACGTCAACCTTGTGACTGAAAAAGCATCTGTTGCTTTTGATAAAGATAACGTCGATATACAGCAAATCTTCGAGAAAGTGAAACAACTAGGTTATGAACCGATTGCGATAGAAACGGCAGACCAAGCACAACAGCGTAAACAAAAAGAATTGAATCGTCAAAAAATGAAATTTGTCATTGCGATGATACTATCACTGCCATTGTTATATACGATGGTAGGGCATTTCAGCTTCTTAAGCTTTATCCCTCTGCCTCATGTGATGACTGAACCTTGGTTCCAATTCATCTTAGCAACACCTGTCCAATTTATTTTAGGTTGGCAATTCTATAAAGGTGCTTATGGTGCCTTGCGCAATAAAAGTGCCAATATGGATGTACTCGTTGCTTTAGGTACCTCGGCTGCGTACTTTTACAGTATCTATATGTGGATTATCCATGCAGGCGAACAGCATATTCCGTTATATTTTGAAACCAGTGCTGTATTAATTACATTGATACTGCTAGGCAAATATTTCGAAGCAAAAGCTAAAGGACATGCGAGCGATGCGATCAATAAACTGCTTTCGCTGCAAGTGAAAGAAGCGCGTGTAGAAAGAGACGGCGAAACGGTAGAAGTGCCTGTCGACCAAGTAAAACAAGGCGATATCTTGCTGATTAAAAGCGGCGAATATGTGCCTTTAGACGGTGAAATAATCGAAGGGGATACTAGTATCGATGAATCGATGCTGACAGGTGAAAGTATTCCTGTAGATAAAGCAGCAGGTGATGAAGTCATCGGTGCAACTTTAAACCACGGCAACTTCATTAAAGTTAAAGTAACGCACACTGGCGATGATTTAGTCTTGAATCAAATCATTAAAATCGTTGAAGAAGCTCAGGGTGAAAAACCAAACATTCAACGATTAGCAGATAAAATTTCAGGTATCTTCGTACCAACAGTACTAGGCATTGCTTTAGTCGTATTTATTATCTGGTTCAGTTTTGTTACACCGCTTGATTTCCAATCTAGTTTAGAAGTGTTTATCGCTGTGATTGTGATTGCTTGTCCTTGTGCATTAGGGCTTGCGACACCTACTTCAATCATGGCAGGTTCCGGACGTTCAGCTGAATTAGGTGTGCTTTTCAAATCTTCAGAGGCACTAGAACAAACACAAAATGTGGACACGATTGTCTTTGATAAAACAGGAACATTAACAGAAGGACAGCCTTCTGTGTATAAAGTCATTGATAACACAGATAATCAGCAATTCGGTACGTTAGTGAAGAGTTTAGAAGTTCAATCTGAACATCCTTTATCTCAAGCAATCACTGAATACTATCAAGATGTGCCTAATTTAATTGTAGAAAATTATCAAACACATCCAGGCAATGGTATCAGCGGTATAATTAATCAACAAGCTGTCAAAGTCGGATCGCAAAGCTTTATTCAACCTGATTTAAAAGAATGGGATCAAGCATTAGAAGCACAAATCGAAACATTGCAGCAACAAGGCGCAACAGTCGTTCTTGCATCAATTGATGACCAATTTGCAGGTATGATTGCTTTAAGAGATGAGCCGAAATCAAGTGCGAAAGCATTAATCGAACACTTGAATCCTGATTATGAAATTGTAATGCTGAGCGGTGATAGCCAAGGCACTGCAGAAGCAATCGCAGAAGAACTGGGTATTCAACGTGTTATTGCAGGTGTCAAACCAGATCATAAAGCAGATGAGATTACGAAACTTCAAGAAGAAGGCAAGTATGTCATGATGGTCGGTGACGGTATCAACGATGCACCGGCACTTGCTAAAAGCAATATTGGTTTAGCAATGGGTACTGGATCAGATATTGCTATCGAAGCAGGCGATATTATGATTGTCGGCGGAGATATCGAAAAAGTGGAAGTGGCTCTAGGCATGAGCAGCAAAACTATGAAAAATATCAAACAAAACCTATTCTTTGCATTTTGTTACAACGCAATCGGTATTCCAATTGCAGCATTCGGATTATTAGCCCCATGGGTAGCTGGTGCAGCAATGGCATTCAGCTCTGTCTCTGTCGTACTCAATGCATTACGACTTCAAAAGGTTAAATATCAAAAGAATTTACAAAATTAATGTAGTAATAGGAAAATTTTTAGGGTAGAATGTAAGTAACAATCATTTGTAATACGAAGATGGGGTGAACACGAATGAATAATAATACAGATAAACTACGTAATGTCGTTCAATTGTTATCTTCGCTAGGTGTTAATATTAAGAAAACGAAATCAAGATTAGAAATTATGCATACTTTGCCTAATACATCAGTTGCGACACCTAAATTAAAGTAAGAATAAAAACCGGTTATCGATTCGGACATTGTAAAATGTTCGACCGATAACCGGTTTTTTGTTTGTTGTGTATTAATGATTATATGATTTAGAACGCAAGAAGTCGGGTTGGTAAGGTACAGGTTGGTGATAATAAATAGATAGAATCACACCGACACCTGTCATTAAGCTCCATAAAGAACTTCCTCCATAACTGATGAATGGAAGCGGAATCCCTGTAATCGGCAAGAGTTGTATTGTCATACCCATATTCTGTACTGCATGGAACAATACAAGTGTCATAAAGCCGATGATATAAATCTTATTATAAATCACAGTATTTTTCGTAGCTAAACGTACAAGGTGGAACATTAATACTATGAATAGAATAATCAGTACCACTGCTCCGATAAAGCCGAATTCTTCACCGACAACTGAAAAGATAAAGTCGGTATGGTTTTCAGGGATGTAGACTTCACCATGATTCAATCCCTTGCCGAATAATTGGCCTGAACCGATAGCTTTGAGTGATTCAGTTAAGTGGTAACCATCGCCTGAACTATAAGAATAAGGATCTAACCATGAAGCAATACGTCCTAATTGATATGTTTTAATTCCAAATCCATTTTCTATTAATGAAGGTTTAAAGATAATGGAAAGAATAAAGAAAGCACCGATAGATAAAATCGTTAAAAAGATAGGTGCCAAGATTTTCCAAGAAATACCGCTGACAATCAGTACTCCAACGACAATAGCAAGACAAACCAATGTAGTACCTAAGTCGTTTTGAAGGAAGATCAATACCATCGGAATACCAGAAACCACAAGTAATTTGAAGAACAGCTTGAAGTCTGTTTCTAATGATTTATTGAATGTGTATTTGTTATGTCGCGATACGATTTTTGCCAGCATTAAAATCAAGACGATTTTCATAAATTCAGACGGCTGGATACTGATTGGTCCGAAACTGTACCAGCTTTTTGCGCCGTTGATTGTCGGCGTAACAGCTGTTTCCGGCATAATCAGCAAGACAATAAGCAAAAAGCATAAAATGCCGTATAAAGTATACGTATATTTCATAATCCTTTTAGGCGAAACAACCATAATCCCCAGTGCGATAATAAACCCGAATATGTAATAGATAATTTGTTTGATACTGAAGTTCGCACTATATTGACCGCCGCCCATAGCGGATTGAATAAATAAAATACTGATTGCTGCAAATATCAGCAAGATGGCAATTAAAACCCAGTCAATGCGCCGTAACCATGATTTACTAGGTTGTTGACGTGAAGCTTTCATATATTAGATCTCCTTTAATCCACAATTTCACATCGGCAGAAATGATGACAAGCCGCTTGTAACCGCTCTGCCTTTATTATTTCTCTCTATGAAAAACTATAGCATATTTAATGTTTTACCTGTAGCTATTTCCTATTATATACCGTTTCATGAAATTGTGAATTTTCTTTCTCAGCTTTGACATGCAATAAGTGAGGCAATCGTGATAAAATAAAGTTTAATAATGCGTTTGGAGGAAAGAACATGGCTAAAGAAAATATATGTATCATTTATGGTGGAAAGAGTGCAGAGCATGATGTATCGATTTTGACTGCGCAAAATGTATTAAATGCTATCAATAAAGATGATTACCAAGTAGACATCATTTACATTACAAATGACGGTTCTTGGAAGAAGAAAGATAATATCACAGAAAGCATTGAAGATACTGAAACTTTACGCCTAGAAGATGTAGAAGAAGGTGAAATTTCAAGCTTGCTTACAAACAGCAGCTCTGGACAGCCATATTCAGCAGTGTTCCCGTTATTGCATGGACCAAATGGTGAAGATGGAACTATCCAAGGTCTGTTTGAAGTATTGGATTTACCGTATGTCGGCAACGGCGTACTTGCTGCATCTAGTACAATGGACAAATTAGTAATGAAGCAGCTTTTTGCACATAGAGGGCTGCCGCAGCTTCCATATGTCAGCTTTTTACGCAGCGAGTATGAAAAATATCAAAGCAATATCTTAAAACTTGTCCATGATAAATTAGAGTACCCAGTCTTTGTAAAACCAGCAAACTTAGGTTCAAGTGTAGGTATCAGCAAGTGTAATAATGAAGAAGAATTAAAAGCAGGTATCGATGAAGCTTTCCAATTCGACAGAAAACTTGTAATTGAGCAAGGTGTTGTAGCACGTGAAATCGAAGTTGCTGTATTAGGCAATGATTATCCTGAGACTACAGAACCTGGCGAGGTTATTAAAGATGTTGCATTCTACGATTATAAATCTAAGTACTTAGTCGGCAATATCCAACTTTCTATTCCGGCAAAACTAGATCCGGAAGTCAGCACAACATTAAGAAACATGGCAGTTGAAGCCTTTAAAGCAACTGACTGTGCTGGTTTATTGCGTGCAGACTTCTTCGTGACAGAAGACAACCAGATTTATATTAATGAAACGAATGCTATGCCTGGATTCACAAAATACAGTATGTATCCAAGTTTATGGGAAGGCATGGGCTTATCCTATGCTGACTTGATTACGAAACTGATTGAACTTGCGAAAGAGAAACATGTGGAAAAACAAAAGAACAAATATAAAATTGATTAAGGTAGTGTACTTGTAATGATAGAAGTAACATTAAAACAAATTAAAGAATGGATTCCCTGTGAAATTGATGAACAGTATTTAGAACATACGATTAAAGGCGCAGCAATTGATTCAAGAAAAATTGAAGCAGGCAATTTATTTATTCCGTTTAAAGGGGAAAATACAGACGGGCACCGTTTTGTTGAACAAGCATTGGCAGATGGTGCCGGTGCTGCCTTTTACCAAAACGACGCAAAACCAGAGACACCAGTAGAAGGACCTATCATCTGGGTAGATGATACATTATTAGCATTGCAAGAGCTTGCAAAAGCATACTTGCAGTCTGTACAGCCTAAGGTGATTGCGGTCACAGGTTCTAATGGTAAAACAACAACAAAAGATATGATTGAAAGTGTCTTGAAACCTAACTTCAAAGTGAAAAAGACACAAGGCAATTATAATAATGAAATCGGCATGCCGTTAACGATTCTTGAATTAGATCAAGATACTGAAATTTCTATTTTAGAAATGGGTATGTCAGGCTTCCATCAAATTGAACTATTATCTGAAATTGCACAGCCGGATATTGCGGTAATTACGAATATCGGCGAATCGCATATGCAAGACCTGGGTTCAAGAGAAGGTATTGCAAGAGCGAAGTTTGAGATAGTAGCCGGTTTAAAACCAGACGGTGTATTACTTTATGATGGAGACGAGCCTTTATTAGTGCCGCACGTCAATACGTTAGCAGACAAACAAACGATCAGTATCGGATTAGGTTCTGAGAATGAAGTGGTCTGCAGTGTAGATCAGCATGATGCATTCGGTATTGCGTTCAGTTTAAACGTCAGCGAACATTATCAAATACCGATTTTAGGTACGCATAATATGCGCAATGCAGCGATTGCAATTACAGTAGGCAAATTGTTAGGTTTATCATATGAAGTCATCAAAGAAAACATTGCGAAAGTACAATTAACACAAATGCGTATGGAATTGCATCGTACAGACTCAGGAATTGCTGTGATTAATGATGCTTATAATGCGAGCCCGACAAGCATGAAAGCGGCTATTGATACACTCGCAGCAATGGACGGACGCAAACTATTGATTTTAGCAGATGTATTAGAACTCGGTGAAAACAGTGCAGAGATGCATGCGTCAGTCGGTGCTTATTTAGAAAATAAAGGCATCGATATATTACTGACTTTCGGCGAAGAAGCGAAACACATTCATGAAGCCGGTCAAGCATTTGTAGAATCGGCACAGCATTTTGATGATAAAACAGCTTTGATTGATACAGTTCTTCAAGCTGCTCAGCCTAAAGATAATATTTTAATCAAAGGTTCAAGAGGCATGGCTTTAGAAGAAGTCGCACAAGCACTATTAGAACAGAAATAATACAAAGTTAGTAAGATGGTGAAAAATTCTCAATACGAGAACTCCTATCATCTTACTAACTTTTTTGTTTTTAAGAGGAATTTGCGTTATTGCTATAATGGTCTCAAGGTGGTACTATATAGAAGTTGATGAAAAATTAAAGACAGGTGGGGGCGGGTGCTCATCAAGTTCTGTAATTCATACAGAATGAATGTTAAATTATTAACCGCTCATTTTTTATCATTTTTAGGATGAAAATGAAACTTATAGATGATGTATATCTACTGGATTGAAGAGAGCACAAAATCATCAAAGTCGTCTCGACCATATATAAAGGAGAATTATTTTGCAAAAATTTATAGATTTAGGTGTTTCAGGAAAAACTGCTGAAACGCTTGCTAATATGGGCTTCGAAGAACCGACTCCTATACAAAATGACAGTATTCCGTTTGCATTGCACGGATTAGATATTCTAGGTCAAGCTCAAACAGGTACAGGTAAAACAGGAGCGTTTGGTATTCCATTAATCGAGAAAGTTGTAGGAAAAGACGGTATTCAAGCACTGATCTTAGCACCTACACGCGAATTAGCAATGCAAGTAGCTGAACAGTTAAGAGCGTTCAGCCGCGGACAACGCGTACAAGTTGTGACAGTATTCGGCGGTATGCCGATCGGCCGTCAAATCAAAGCATTGAAAAAAGGCCCTCAAATCGTAGTGGGTACACCAGGACGTGTGATTGACCATTTAAATCGCCGTACATTAAAAACTGATAATATTCACACATTGATTATTGATGAAGCGGATGAAATGATGAACATGGGCTTCATCGATGATATGAGATTCATTATGGATAATATTCCATCAGAAAATCGTCAAACAATGTTATTCTCTGCAACAATGCCGAAAGCTATTCAAGCATTAGTGCAGCAATTTATGAAAGACCCTAAAATTGTTAAAACAATGAATAACGAAATGTCAGATCCGCAAATTGACGAATACTATACGATTGTTAAAGAATTAGAGAAATTCGAAACATTTACAAACTTCTTAGATGTACATCAACCAGAACTTGCGATTGTCTTCGGTCGTACAAAACGCCGTGTTGATGAATTAACAAGTGCGTTGATTTCTAAAGGTTATAAAGCAGAAGGCTTGCATGGCGATATCACACAAGCAAAACGTTTAGAAGTCTTGAAGAAATTCAAAAATGACCAAATCGACATCTTAGTTGCTACAGACGTTGCAGCACGTGGTTTAGACATTTCAGGTGTCAGCCATGTATACAACTTCGATATTCCTCAAGATACTGAAAGTTATACACACCGTATCGGACGTACAGGCCGTGCTGGTAAAAAAGGTATCGCAGTTACATTTGTGAACCCGATTGAAATGGATTATATCCGTCAAATCGAACAAACAAACAACCGCCGAATGAGAGCTTTAAGACCGCCGCATCGTAAAGAAGTATTGCGTGCACGCGAAAACGACATTAAAGAAAAAGTAGAAAAATGGATGTCTCATGAACATTCAGAACGTCTGCAAAACATTTCATCTCAATTATTGAATGAATACAATGATGTTGAATTAGTCGCAGCATTATTACAAGAGTTAGTGGAAGCGAATGATGAAGTAGAAGTACAATTAACATTCGAAAAACCATTAGCAAGAAAAGGACGTCAAAATTCTAAAGGACCTCGTCGCGGAGGCAAACCTTCAAATAAACGTTCTAACAACAAGCACGATAACAAAAACCGTCGCGGCAAAGGCAAATTCAACAACAAGAAACAACGCAACGATAAAAAAGACCATAAGAAACCGATTAAAGGCCGTACATTTGCGGACTTGCAAAAATAATAGACGTGATTAAAATGTTACCGTTCCGATTAATTTCGGAGCGGTTTTTTTACATAAAGTTGTTACAAAATGAGGTGGAACATTGTTAAACTATGATTAATAGTAAAATTAAAATGAATAGGAGAGGCATAAAAATGAAACAGCAAAGTCCTCGTCGTGTTATACAATATTATTACACGCGTTTTTTGATAGCGTTTCTTTTTTATCTGCTTATCTTTTTAGGTATCAGATGGATAAGTAATTATTTTCATTGGAACAGCTGGATTATCAACCTCTTGCTGGTACTCTTGGTAATTGAGCTGCTCTATTTATGTATTCGGCCTTGGCTGCTTTGGAAATATCGTCATTATCAAATAGAAAGCACAAATATTTCAGCGATTAAAGATTTCTTCTTTAAGAAACAAGAGATTGTAAAGTTTGATCGTATTCAATATGTCGAACGAAAAAGCGGACCATTGCTTAGACTATTTAAACTTTACCGTATTGTTGTGGTTACAGCAGGACATGAAATCGAACTGCCGTTACTGATGCGAACAACGGCAGAAGAAGTAGAAAAGATTTGTATACAAAAGCTTGAGGAGGTGGATGCTGATGTATAGTCCTCAGAAACTGCATCCATTGTCTTATCTCACAGGTTTGATTAAAACAATTAAACAAAATATCATCGTTATTATTTTGTTCCTTATTAATATTAAGGATTTTAACTTTACGAATGTCCGAGAATATATTTGGCCTGCAATGATGATAGGAATCTTCCTTATTTCTTTTATCATCAATGCATTAGCGGTATATTCTACGCGCTATTGGATAGAAGGTCATCACTTTGTTGTTATAAAAGGGGTTTTTAATAAGAAACGTAAAGAATTAGATATTCAACGTATTCAATCCTTTGACTCTTCACAAGATATTATCAGTCGAATCTTCGGCGGCATGATTATGGAAATCAAAACACCAAGCGATAGTATCCAATTAGAAATTGTCTCTAAAAAGCAATTTGAAGACATAGAACAAAATATTAAAGCCGTACAGTATGCCAATGATCAGCAGGCAGAACAAAATGAAACAGTTGAAGGTGCGAAAGATGAATCAAAATCGCAGCAATTGCTCTTTAAATTGTCGCTGAAAGAATTGATTTTAATGGCACTTTCCAGCGGATCAATCGGTATTGCGTTAGTTACACTGACACCAATACTCGGGACATTCCAAGAAATCATTCCATGGGAAAGTTTGTTTGATCGTTTCGAATGGATTGCACATGCGGCTTATGTGGCTGTGGCAGGTCTTATCATTACAGCGCTGCTTGCGGCTTACATTATCGGTGTCATTATAGAATTTGTACGCAGCTATGGTTATACATTGACTGAAGAAAATGAACAGCTGCATATCAAACATGGATTATTAAGTGTTAAAACTGTGAACGTACCCATTCGCAGAATACAAGCAGTAGTTGAAAAGCAATCCTTTATACGCAGATTTATGGGGTATACCTCTATTTCGTTTATTATTACAAGCGATGGACACAGCTCTGAAGAATCAGAATCTGCATCAGGAGATGTTGTGATTTTACCGTTTATAAAAAGACAAAAAGCCTATGAAATGGTACAGCAGCTGGTACCGTCTATGGCATTTCAAGATGTACCGACAGGATTGCCTAAAGGCGGGATACGCAGACATGCACAAATCGGTGTGGCTTTGTTATTGATTGCTGGCGGAATTTGTACGTATTTCTGGTCAGTGTGGTATCTCGTTTTAGCAGCGTTCATAAGTGTGTTGTTTATTGTGAACAGTATCATGACTGTGCTTTATTCTGGCTATATGACAGATGCATCGCTATTAACATTGAAGAAAACACAGCTTTTGCGGACACGATATTTTTATGTGAAGAAGGATAAAATCATCGGTTTTGAAAAAGCACAAAATCTTTTCATGCAGCATGCCGAGTTGGCTGATTTCAACTTTAAGGCTGCACGCGGTTTATCCAGTATAGATATCGGGCTGCGGTTTATTCCTGACCGAGAAGCGGAGCGTTTGAAACAATGGTATATCAAGGAGGGTTATGATGAAACTGAATCGAATGGCACAAGAGGGTAAGAAAGTACTTGTTATTGCAGGGTTAATACGCACAGCATTGATTGCATTGGTATTGCTTAGTCTTGCCTTTTTAGACTTATACTGGTGGCACATCACGTCAGAGCGAGCTGTTAAATGGAACTTTATCATAACTGCTTGTGTCATTGTGATTGCTATTATCATCGACTGTCTTATTAATCCATGGCTGAAAAAGAAGCAGCATGGCTATGTGCTTGAAAACAAAAAGATAATCGTACAAGAAGGCATGCTGTTTGTCAGCTTGAAACATATTCCGCTTTTCAGAATTCAAAACATAGATATTACTGAAGGATGGATCATGCGCAAATGGCAGCTGGCAACACTTACTTTATCCACAGCCGGCGGGAATAGTGATATTATTTTAATTAATAGAACTACAGCGCAAGCTATAATGGATGAAATCAAACAGAGTTCTCAAACTTTAAATGAGTATGATATAGAAACAGGTGAGTAAATGATATACGGAATCGGAATTGATTTAATTGAAATCGAGCGTATTCAAACGATGCTGGAACGCCAAAAAAGATTGCCGGAGAAGATTTTAAGTGCAGATGAGCTTGAGAAATTCAATTCATTTTCACATGAAAAGAGAAAAGCAGAATTTCTAGCAGGACGTTTTGCATGCAAAGAAGCTTTCAGCAAAGCCTTGGGGACAGGGATCGGCAAACGCATCGGCTTTAAAGCTATCAATTGCAAAAATGATGAATTAGGCAGACCTTATATAGAATATGAAGGATTTAAAGTACATGTCAGCATCTCGCATACTGAAAATTATGCGACAAGCCAAGTGATACTAGAGAAGATTTAGTACAATAAGAGTATTGCTAAAGTGTGATAAGTAGTATTATAGTAGTAATACATTTTAACGGTTTTTAAAGGAGATGACACTATGGCGGATAAATTTTATCGGCCTACGTATCTTAAGGTAGATTTAGAAGCAATTTTAAAAAACTATCAAGTACTAGGTAAACTACAACCCAATAAACAAGTGATGCCTGTCATTAAAGCGAATGCCTATGGTATGGGCAGTGTCAAAGTTGCGCGCTGTTTAGAAGACAACGGCGCAGAGTTCTTTGCGGTAGCAACATTAGATGAAGCAATCGAACTGCGTATGAACGGCATTGATGCCAAAATTTTAATTCTAGGTGTGGTAATGCCGCATGATATTAATAAAGCGATTCAACATCGTGTCGCATTAACAGTACCATCATATTCATGGCTGAAAGCAGCGATTGAACAAATTGATACATCTGTTGAAAAGGATTTATGGCTGCATGTCAAAATCGATACAGGTATGGGGCGTTTAGGTATCAAGTCGGTAGAGGATTATCAAAAGATTGTTAAAGAGATCGAGCAGCATGAACATCTGATTTTTGAAGGTGTGTTTACACACTTTGCTCAAGCTGATGAAGATAGTCCGCATACTGCAGAGCAATATCAAATGTTTGAAGAATGGGTAAATACTTTACCGCATCCGCCGTATGTACATGCGCAAAATTCTGCAGGTACTATTTTGCATGAAGCACCGATTTGCAACATGGTACGTACCGGTATTGCATTATATGGTTACTATCCATCTGAATATGTAAGAGAAAAGACACATGCGGTACTTTATCCATGTGCACAATGGCAGACTGAAATTATGGAAGTCAAACAACTGAATGTTGGTGATACAGTCAGCTATGGTTCTACTTATACAGCGGATCATAAAGTGAAATCAGCTGTATTAGGTGTAGGCTATGCAGATGGCTTTCCGCGTATGATGCAAGGTGCGACAGTTGAAATCAAAGGGCATCATTGCCCGATTATCGGCAGAGTCTGCATGGATCAGATGATGGTTGAATTACCTGAAGATGAAACGTTTCATGTCGGTGATACAGCAACTTTGCTCAACCGTGAACACGAGGGTCTGGAATCATTAACAGAGATGGCGAATAAACAGCAAACAATCAATTATGAAGTGTTATGCCGTATCAGCCGTCGTGTACCAAGAATTTATGAACCTGAAAAATTATTTGATATTGTCAACGAATTACAAAAATAGTATGGTCATGAATTTTGAAATTTGTTATCATTAGTTTGAATATTAATTTAGCAGTTCTTTATTTCTTGGAGGTCTTACTTATGTCAACTTTTAATCAGAATAGAACTTATAGTTTGGAACAGTCATTAAAAGAAGGCTATTCACAAATGGCTGATTTAAATCTCTCCCTAGCAACGGAGGCATTTTCAGTTGAATGTGAAGCCTGTGATTGCAACGAATCTTATCTTGCATTCCACAAGGATGAATGATGAGGAGAGGCGATGTATATTTAGCTGATTTATCACCAGTGCAAGGTTCTGAACAAGGGGGAGTTAGACCTGTTGTAATTATACAAAATGACACTGGCAATAAGTACAGTCCGACGGTGATTGTAGCCGCAATTACCGGCCGTATTAACAAGGCAAAAATTCCAACACATGTGGAAATTGAAAAGAGTAAATATAAATTAGACAAAGATTCTGTTATCTTACTCGAACAGATTAGAACAGTTGATAAAAAACGTTTGAAAGAGAAACTGACTTATCTTTCAGATGAAAAGATGAAAGAAATTGACAATGCGATTGGAATCAGTTTGGGTTTAACTCATAAAAATTAAGAACCGATTGCAAACTTGATATTTAACAACTAAATGACAAACGGATATGTCAGTCTTGCTGAACAATCCAGTTCATCTCATGAAATTAAGTTAAGAGGTTAAAAAACGATTTCAGCTAACTTAGCAATTTTGCTTATTGCTCGACTATGATCATAGCGTAATACAGCATTCTTA
This sequence comes from Staphylococcus sp. EZ-P03, assembly GCF_003344575.1. Taxonomy (NCBI): domain Bacteria; kingdom Bacillati; phylum Bacillota; class Bacilli; order Caryophanales; family Staphylococcaceae; genus Staphylococcus; species Staphylococcus sp. EZ-P03. Next base: position 62,458 of record NZ_QPMO01000004.1, read on the forward strand.
CTATGATGCTGAAATTTGTTTTTTTCCTCTTTTTCTATGATGAACTTCATGTGTATTTAGTATGTAGATTAAACAGAATATTGGGCAAAAACTGACATTTATAGAGAGGGCGATACAATGAAGGATTTTAAAAAAAGGTATTTGCAAATGATGCAATCATATGTAGAGTCCTATGATAAAGAAAAGATAACGAACCAATTCGAAGCGTTCGGCAAAGAAATCATCGAAAAGGACATTCAAGCAGAAGATGTATTAGATATTCAACGTGAATGTGCCAACGAAATGGATTTAAATAGAGATGAAATTCTGGCAACGTTCGAGTTATTGAAAATAATTGCAAATGCATATGGCTTCAGCTACCAAGATTACCAAGAAATGGTAGATAAACTTTACTACCATGACAAGGAAATGGATTTAGCTTCTCGTTTACAGCAAACGATGCTGCAAACAGAGATACCTCAATTTGACAGTATTCAAATCGGGGTTATTTCCGTAGCTGCACAAAAGGTAAGCGGAGATTACTTTAATTTAATCGATCATAAAGACGGGACAATGAGTTTCGCAGTTGCTGACGTTATCGGCAAAGGGATTCCTGCAGCACTTGCAATGAGTATGATTAAGTTTGGTATGGATTCCTACGGGCATTCGCAATTACCAAGCGACGGATTAAAACGATTGAATCGTGTTGTTGAAAAGAACGTCAACCAAGATATGTTCGTGACTATGTTTTACGGCTTGTATGAAGAAATGAATCATTTATTGTATTGCAGCTCAGCCGGACATGAGCCTGGTTATATCTTCAGAGCTGAACAAGATGAATTTGAAGAAATTTCTGTAAGAGGCAGAGTATTAGGCGTCAAACAATTAGAGCGTTATAAGCAGCAAGAGATTCCGATTTATTTAGACGATTTGATTATTATCTTTACAGACGGTGTGACTGAGATCAGGGATGAAAACGGCAAATTTATTGAAACAGATTATTTGTTAGATTTCATACATAAATACAAAAATCTGCATCCTCAAGACATTGTACAGCTATTATATGAAGAACTGTTAGGCATTCAGCCTTCAGGCAAACGAGATGACTTAACAATTTTAATTATTAAGCGCGTAAATTAAATAAAAGTGATTAACTTTTTAATAAAACGGGTAGATAAGTGTTTGAAATATGAACAGACTGGAGTGTATCATTGAATGAACTTGAATATAGAGACACAAAAACATGATGAGTATTATGAAATTAAGGTCGGAGGAGAATTGGATGTCTATACTGTACCTGATTTAGAAAAGGTCTTGTCACCTATTAAACAAGAAGGTACACATGATGTTCATGTTAACTTAACGAATGTCAGCTATATGGATTCAACAGGTCTTGGTTTATTTGTTGGAACATTGAAAGCTTTAAATCAAAATGATAAAGAATTATATATTATCGGTGCTTCTGAGCGCATCAGCCGTTTATTTGAAATTACAGGCTTAAGCGACTTAATGCATGTAAACGAAGGATCGGAGGTAGAATGACATGGAAGCGAAGCGGAATGTAATTGAAATGAAGTTACCTGCACAAGCTGAATATGTCAGTTTAATTCGATTAACACTGTCAGGTGTATTCTCACGTGCCGGTGCTTCATACGATGATATTGAAGATGCAAAAATTGCAGTGAGTGAAGCAGTAACAAATGCAGTCAAGCATGCCTATAAAGGCGAAGATACAGATACTTCTATTTATTTATGCTTTGAAATTTACGAAGATAAAATCAGAGTCGTGATTTCTGACCAAGGTCAAAGTTTCGACTATGAAGAAAAGAAAAAAGAACTAGGGCCATATAAACAAAATGAAAACATCGACTTTTTAAGAGAAGGCGGCCTTGGTTTGTTCTTAATTGAATCACTTATGGATGAAGTTAAAGTAAACAAAGACAATGGTGTTACGATAAGCATGATTAAGTATATAAAAAAAGAGCAGGTGCACAATAATGGCGAAAGAGTCGAAATCAACTAACGATATTTCACCAGAACAAATCAACGAGTGGATCAGACAGCATCAAAATAATGAAAATACCAGTGCCCAAGACAAGCTTGTCAAACATTATCAGAAATTGATTGAATCTTTAGCTTTTAAGTATTCAAAGGGACAATCCCACCACGAAGATTTGGTTCAAGTAGGAATGGTAGGCTTGATAGGTGCAATCAATCGATTCGACATTAACTTCGGAAGAAAGTTTGAAGCTTTCTTGGTGCCTACTGTAATCGGTGAAATCAAAAGATATTTAAGAGATAAGACTTGGAGCGTTCATGTTCCAAGAAGAATTAAAGAAATTGGTCCGAGAATCAAAAAAACTACAGATGAATTGACTAATGAACTTGAGCGTTCGCCATCAATTGCTGAAATTGCAGACAAACTAGAAGTCACTGAAGAAGAAGTGCTCGAAGCAATGGAGATGGGACAAAGCTATAATGCTTTAAGTGTGGATCATTCCATTGAAGCGGACAAAGACGGTTCAACAGTGACACTGCTGGATATTATGGGTGAACAAGAAGACGGTTATGATTTAACAGAAAAACGCATGATTCTTGAAAGAATTTTACCGATATTATCTGACAGAGAACGTGAAATCATTCAATGTACGTTTATCGAAGGATTAAGTCAAAAAGAAACAGGTGAACGCATTGGTTTAAGCCAAATGCATGTTTCTCGCTTGCAGCGCAATGCGATTAAAAAACTTCAGCAAGCAGCAAAGAAATAAAGCAGCTTGTTGTAAATATGAATCTTATAACAGGACTGAAGTACGTATTCATGTATTTCAGTCCTGTTTGTATTTTGTGCTATTATGGAATCAAGAAAACGAAATTGAGGTGCCGATATTGAATAAAGAATTGATTAACTCAATCGAAAAACAACATAACTTTTCTACCAAACAAATTACAGAAGTGCTTGCACTTTTAGAAGAAAATAATACCGTTCCATTTATTGCGAGATATCGTAAAGAACGTACGGGCGGATTAGATGAAGTTGAAATCAAAAAAATAGCGGATGAATACCACTATATGGAGCAGCTTCAAAAAAGAAAAGAAGAAGTCTTACATAATATTGAACAACAAGGACTTTTAGATGCACAATTGAAAGCTGATATTTTAAAACAAACTAAATTGCAGCGTGTAGAAGATTTATACAGACCGTTTAAACAAAAGAAAAAGACACGTGCCACAGAAGCAAAAAGAAAAGGATTGGAACCTTTAGCTAAATGGCTGATGCAAAAAAGTATCGATCAATCACCTGCTGAGTATGCTGAAGCTTTTATCAATGATGAAGTAGAAAGTGCACAAGCAGCATTAGCAGGAGCACAAGACATTATCGCTGAATGGGTATCAGATAATCCTAAATACAGAAATAAAATCTTAACGCAAACACAAAAACGCGGTTTGATTACGAGTCAGAAAAAGAAAAAAGCTGAAGATGAACAAAAGACATACGAAATGTATTATGACTTCTCAGAACCCATCAATAAAGTCGCAAATCATCGTATCTTAGCAATGAACCGCGGAGAAAAGGAAAAAGTATTAACCGTTAAAATAGAAATGGATACGAGCAGCATCGAACGTGATATCGAACGACAAGAAGTCAAAGGCAATCATGAAGGCAGCCAATATATCAAAGATGCTATACAAGATAGCATGAAACGTTTGATAATGCCTTCAATCGAACGAGAAATCCGTTCTGATTTAACAACGAAAGCTGAAGATCATGCTATTGAGGTCTTCAGTGTGAACCTCAAACATTTATTATTGCAGCCGCCGTTGAAAGGCAAACAAATTTTGGGTGTCGACCCGGCTTTCAGAACAGGATGCAAACTTGCAGTAATCAATCCATACGGAACATTTATTGCTAAAGGTGTGATGTATCCGCATCCGCCTGTGAATAAAAAGCAGCAAGCAGAAAAAACATTCTTGCAGTTTGTAAATGATTACGATGTGAAGCTTGTTGCTATCGGAAATGGTACAGCAAGCAGAGAAACAGAACAATTTGTGGCGGACTTGATTCAAAAGCATCACTTAGATGTGCAATTTATTATTGTAAATGAAGCAGGGGCTTCTGTTTATTCAGCATCTGAAATTGCACGTTCTGAATTCCCTGATTTCCAAGTTGAGGAACGCAGTGCTGTGTCAATCGGTCGTCGTGTACAAGATCCATTAAGCGAATTAGTAAAAATCGACCCGAAATCTATCGGTGTAGGGCAATATCAGCATGATGTGAATCAAAAGGCATTAGAAAATGCATTAGATTTTGTTGTTGAAACAGCAGTTAACCAAGTCGGTGTAGATGTTAATACAGCATCACGTTCATTACTGCAGCACGTATCAGGTTTATCTCCGCAAATCGCACAGAATATTATTGATTTCCGTGAAGAAAACGGTGCGATTGATCATCATAAGCAAATTGCGAAAGTTAAACGCTTAGGGCCGAAAACTTTTGAACAAAGTATTGGTTTCTTGCGTATCGTTAATGGCAAAGAGCCGCTCGATAATACAGCGATTCATCCAGAGAGTTATAACATAGCTTATCAATTGCTGGAACAAGAAGGTCTGAGTGCAGAGGATTTAGGCACAAAACAATTAAAAGATGCACTGAGCAAAATATATATGAAAGCAGCTGCTGAAAAGTTAGAGGTAGGATTACCGACACTTGAAGATATCGTTTCAGCTTTAATTGCGCCGAACCGAGATCCGCGTGATGAATACGAAACACCGATTTTAAAATCGAACGTATTGTCTTTAGAAGATTTAACCAAAGGAATGAAGCTAAGCGGAACAGTACGCAACGTTGTAGACTTTGGAGCGTTTGTAGATGTCGGTGTAAAACAAGATGGTTTAGTACACATTTCGCAACTCTCTAAACGTTTCGTGAAAAACCCTATGGATGTAGTCAATGTCGGTGATATTGTAGATGTATGGGTGCTAGATACAGATACAGTTAAAAATAAAGTTTCATTGACGATGATTAATCCAAATGACTGAGCAATGGATGAATAATGAAAGATTGCAGCAGCTGACAGAAAAGATTTCCAAAGAAGTATTTAACTGGGAGTTTAAACATCAAGCGTATTTTAATAACCGGCTAAGAACAACAGGCGGCAGATATTTACTGCAATCTCATAATATCGAGATTAATCCGAAGCAATATGAAAAGTTTGGCGAAGCGGCAATCATAGACATTATCAAACATGAGTTGTGCCACTACCATCTGCATCTGCAAAAAAGGGGGTACCAGCACAAAGATGCTGACTTTAAACAATTAAGTCAGCAAGTCGGTGCACCGAGGTTTTGCAGTGCGGTAAAAAGCTATGAAGAAAGAGCAAATTATATTTATCAGTGCAGAAAATGCAAAAAATCATTTCCAAGAATTAAAAAAGTGAACACACAGAGAATGGTATGCGGCCATTGCCATGGAAAACTGCAGCTGGTTAAGAAACTGAAATAATAAAAATAAACGCTGTGCATTAAGGCTTGAAATTGTCTTAATGCACAGCATTTCTTTGTTTTCAGAAGAAATTTGAAAAAAGATGAAAAAAATCGAGGTTTCATGTTGACTTAGGATAATGAATGTTATATGATAGTTCATGTCCTAAAAAAACACATTAAAAATTTGAAACGAACTTTAACGGCTTGTTAAAAACTTTTAAAAAGTTATTGACAAGAGATTACGAAAGTATTACAATAGAGTACGTTGTTAAATTAAGTAATTGATGAATTTAACCCAAGCGGTCGTGGCGGAATGGCAGACGCGCTAGGTTGAGGGCCTAGTGGGAGAGATCCCGTGGAGGTTCAAGTCCTCTCGGCCGCATCAAATTTCATTGATTACACGAGTTATTATGCGGGTGTAGTTTAATGGCAAAACCTCAGCCTTCCAAGCTGATGTTGTGGGTTCGATTCCCATCACCCGCTCCAAAAATGATTTTATATGAACATTGAAAACTGAATGACAATATGTCAACGTTAATTCCAAAATTAACAAACGTTTTAAACGTTTTATAACAAATAGTTTTTATGAGC
>NZ_QPMO01000039.1:0-4026 GCF_003344575.1 Staphylococcus sp. EZ-P03
CAGCATATGCGTGATTTAGTATTTGGCTTGATTGATTGCTCTGTTGTAATGTTGTTTTTTATCCCTCTTTTTGGACAGCAAGGGGGCGAGATAATTCGTCAAGTGTCTTTGCTATCGTTACAGGAAACACCATTGTTCATAAAAGTTGCATATTTTGCAATCATTTTATTAACAGTTGCTTGTGGTATTGCTACGTTAGCTTTGCAAAATTATTCCAGCATTATTTGGATAAAAACAAAGACTATCTTATCTATGATATTGACTATAATTAGCGTTGTTATCTTTATTGCAAGCCTTCAACCTTATGTAGCCTTTTTTACATTTGTTTTGTTGATTATCAAGGGCGCTTTGTTGCTAAAACGCCCATGACACGAAGCGTATCAATGATGTGACGGGCAAATTCTTTCTTTTTTTCACTCCAAAGTTAAAGTGTGATTAGGCAAGAGCCAAATACATAAAAAACAAAGGAGCAAAAAAATGAAAGAAGAAAAAAAAAAATCCAAAACAATTTTATTGTAGCTGCCGGACTGTTGGCTTTGTTCATTCTCTACACAGTGGCAATTATGTTTGTTGATGTGCAGCCAATCGGCCCACAGGGTTCATCTGTCGGGTTTGCGGAAGTCAATCAATATTTTCATACGCTGTTTGGTGTGAATATGCTGCTATATAGTATAACAGACTGGTTGAGTATTGCTGTACTGTTTATCATGTTCGGATTTGCAATGGTAGGTCTTGTGCAACTTATTAAAAGGAAAAGTCTGTTTCGTGTAGATAGCAGTATTTTGGTATTAGGCGGTTTTTATGTGCTTGTATTTTTGGCATATCTCTTTTTTGAGTTTTTTGTTGTAAATTACAGACCTGTTTTGATTGAGGGTGTTTTGGAAGCCTCTTATCCGTCCTCTACAACAATGCTTATGATGTGCATTATGCCTACGGCTATTATGCAATTTCACCATTTGATTTCAAGCAAAAGATTAAGGAATATAGTAAATGCTTTTTGTGGTATCTATGCAAGTTTTATGGTCATTGGGCGGGTTTTATCTGGTGTGCATTGGTTTACTGATATTGTGGGTGGAATATTGCTTAGTGCAACACTTGTTATGTTGTACTATTCCACAAATCAGTTAGTAAATAGCAAAGCCAGCCGGAGCAGTCAACGGTCAAGATGAACGGGCTGCGCCCGCCGTTGACAGCCCCGCCTGTCCTTGCTGGTGGGTAGTCAAGGGGCGACAGCAGGGAGTGCTGCCGCCCCTCACTATCATCAGAGAAAGGGGGATTTTCCATGACCGAGAAAGAATACAAAGAACATATCCAGTACACCCATAACGCCTATTGCCAGATAGTCATTCGCCATGCTTCCATAGACGCTGCCCGTATGCTGTTTGCCAAGTGGAAACGAGAAATCTCCCTTGAATACTTGACCGAAGAAAAGTTTGTTCCACTAAGCACCACAGACGAGTATTTTCAAGTGCCAGACTATGGCGAAACTTATCCACTCTCCGTCCGGGGGCAGACGATACTTTTAGATAGCTGCTCCCTTGCGGTTGCTCTTGCCGAGCTGCCGGAACAAACGCAGGAGGAAATCTTTTTGTATTACCTTCCAGCACTTGACGCAGAAAGAAATCGGGGAACAAAGCGGCTGGACACGTAGCACAATCGGGCGGCATTGCTACAAAATGCTCCCTTGGACTCACTGCCTTTGGCTATCTGTTTCTTAGCAGCAGGAAGAGAACCATATATAACAGCACTTATGTTTCTGCTGTTTGTCGCAAAAATAGTTGTTTGGATTAAGCAGAACGGAACAAAGTAAAAACGATATAAATCCCTTGAAATAGGCTCTGACACGATAAGTGTCGGGGCTTTTTTTCATGTTGACATGATAGATGTAGGCGATGTGACGGTAGGTTTCTTGGCTTTTGATATAGCTCCTGTGATAATAAAATTGTGGTCAGTGAAAACAAGAACAGCAACCAACGGAAAGGAAAATCAAATATGGATTATATCATTGAAACAGAAAATCTTACGAAGCGATACGGAACAGCCACCGTTGTCGATAAGGTCAATCTTCATGTGCCAACGGGCAAAATTTATGGTTTGCTCGGCAGAAACGGAGCAGGCAAAACCACAGCAATGAAAATGATGTTGCAGCTTGCTCTCCCAACGGATGGAACGGTACGCTTGTTTGGCACAAACTATAAGGAAAATATCCATACCCTTTATAGCAAAGTAGGCTCTATTATCGAAACACCGGGATTTTACAGTAATTTAACAGGGTATGAGAATTTGCAAATTCTCGCTAAACTGCGAGGGGGAGTATCTAAAAGTGGAGTAGAAAAAGCTCTTGAAGTTGTGGGGCTGCATAAAGAGAAAAGAAAAGTCTTTTCCGATTATTCCCTCGGAATGAAGCAACGGCTTGGTATTGCCGCCGCCATTATGCACGAGCCGGAGCTTTTAATACTTGACGAACCGATTAACGGACTTGACCCCATTGGAATAGTTGAAATACGCTCACTTTTATCTGAACTTAGTCACAATCATGGCATTACCATTTTTATCTCAAGCCATGTTTTAAGCGAGATTGAACAGATAGCAGATATTATCGGCGTTATGCACGAGGGGCATTTAGTAGAGGAAGTGAATATATCCGAGCTTCACAAAAGGAATCGAAAATACATTCAATTTGATTTATCTGACAGTGAGATAGCTGGAAAGATTTTAGAAAGCCACTACCACATGACGGATTTTACAGTGCAGGACGGTACGGTGAGAATTTATGACTTTAGCCAAAGTGTTGGAGGAAATCAATCGAGAATTTGCACGAAATGGACTGCTCGTGACAAGGATAGATGATAGTGAGGAAAACTTAGAGGACTACTTTTCTAAACTGATTGGAGGTGGCGGTATTGCTTAATCTTATTTCTTGTGAATTATTAAAACTAAAGCGTTCAAAAATGGTGCTAATTAGTGTGGCAGGGGTATTATCTACCCCACTTTTGATGTTAATAGAAGCCTTGCAAACACATTTTGATAAGCCGGAGATTATCCTTTACCTTGTCTGACATATACAGCGACAGTGTACTGTATATCATGCTGCTGGTAAACATTATGATATATGTGGCAATTGCAGCTTACTTGTTTAGCAGAGAGTACACAGAAAGCACACTCAAAACCATATTGCCCATACCCATTTCAAGGACAAAACTATTAATTGGAAAATTTTGCACCCTGCTTCTTTGGATTGTTATGCTCACCCTTGTAACATGGGCAGGTATATTTATCGCTTGTTGGGCTATATCACGCTGTCTTTACATTGGAGGGATATAGCTTACTAGTGGCAATAGTATGGCTTCCCAAAGTTTTTGTTTGGCAGTATCCTGATGGTTTTTAACAGTTTCTCCTTTTGTGTTTGTTGCTATGAAAACAAAAGGATTTGTCGCCCCGATGATTGGCTCTGCCGTGATTGTCATGGGAAGTGCCGCACTTTCAAATCAAGAATGGGGAGCGTTGTATCCGTGGACAGCCACCTATTTCTTGGTGCAGGGTAAACTTCAGAGTACCGGCTATCCTACACTGCTGTCTGTATCTATTATTATTCTTGTATCAGCAGTTGGTTTTCTTATGACCTTTCATCATTTTAAAAAGGAGGATTTGAAATAATGGTACTTGATTTTATAGAAATTTTAAAAGTTATTTTTCTTTGGAATTGTTGAGGGTATTACTGAGTGGCTACCTATCAGCAGCACAGGACATATGATTCTTGCGGACAAATTTATCACACTTAATATGAGCGAAGCATTTAAAGAAATGTTTTTTGTTGTTATTCAACTTGGAGCTATACTCGCAGTGGTTGTAATGTTTTGGAACAAGATGTTTCCATTTCAGCTAAAGGATAAATCGCAGCCACTTGTTAAAAAGGATACTTTCTCGTTGTGGTTCAAGATAAGAAAGAACAAGTTCAAAACCATCAAAAAAAGACACCTTTTCAGGTGCTTTTTTTATTTTATAAACTCATTCCCTGATCTCGAC